>CAMHRJ010000046.1 GCA_946187475.1 uncultured Clostridia bacterium
AGCCTGACGCAGGTGCCGCTCTGGCCGACGAGCTTCGGCATGATGTCCGCCGGCTTTCCGCGGTCCTGAATGGCCCCGCCCGAGAGCAGCAGGATCTCATCGGCGATGTTCAGGATCCGCTCCTGGTGGGAGATGATAACGATGGAGCTGTCTTCGATCTCCTTGCGCATCTTTTCAAAGATACGGATCAGGTTCTGGAAGCTCCAGAGGTCGATGCCCGCTTCCGGCTCGTCAAACACCGAAAGGCGCGTATGCCTGGCCAGCAGCGTCGCGATCTCAATCCGCTTCAGCTCTCCGCCGGAGAGGGAGGAGTTGATCTCGCGGTCGATATAATCCCGCGCGCACAGCCCTACCTCCGAGAGATAGTCACAGGCCGCTGAGACGGAGAGATTTTTTCCCGAGGCCAGGCGCAGCAGGTCCTTCACGCGGATGCCCTTGAAGCGGACCGGCTGCTGGAAGGCGAAGCTGATGCCGAGTTTGGCCCGCTCGGTGATATCCAGCTCCGTGACATCTTTGCCGTCAAACAGGATGCTTCCCGCGGTGGGTTTTTCGATGCCCATGATCAGGCGGGCCAGGGTCGACTTGCCGCTGCCGTTGGGTCCGGTAATAACGACGAATTTTCCGTTGTCGATGGTGAGATTCAGATTCCGAAGAATCTCTTTCTGTCTGCCGTCCTCCTCGACGGCAAAGCTCAGATTTTTGATCTCAAGCATAATTTCTGGTTTCTTACTCCTGTCTGTCTTATTATATCGCGTTCTGTTCCCGGATTTTCCGCTTCCAGCACTGGTGGCACATGGCCACATAACTGTCGTTTCCGCCGAGGAAGACCTGGTCGCCCTCGGTGATGATGCGTCCGTTTGCGTCAATGCGGGCATTCACCGTCGCCTTCCGTCCGCAGGCGCAGACGGTCTTGATCTCGGTCAGAGAATCGGCCAGCTCCATGAGGCGCTGTGCGCCGGGGAAGAAGTGGGTCAGGAAGTCGGTCCGGAGGCCGAAGCAGAGGACCGGCAGATCCTCCTCATCCACCAGGGTGCGCAGATCGTCGATCTGCTCCGGGGTGAAAAACTGCGCCTCATCGGCAATGATCACGTCGTGCCGGCCGGCCTCGTGGTAGGCATCTATGATGCTCTGCTCCGGCGTGATGATCCGGGCATGGGCTTCCAGGCCGATCCGGCTTCGGATCAGGTCCGCGCCGTCCCGGGTGTCGATGCTGGGCTTGATGAGCCACACGCTCATGCCCAGCTCTTCATAGTTGAACTTGGTGATCAGGGCCTGGGCGGATTTGGAGGAGCCCATGGCGCCGTATTTGAAATAAAGCTTTGCCATCGCCTTGTGCTTCTCCTCTCACTGCTCCAGGTGCGCGCGGACCCGCTCCATGATCATGTCCAGCGCCACAAGATTGTGTCCGCCCTCCGGGATGATGATGTCCGCCCGGCGCTTCGACGGTTCCACAAACTGCTCGTGCATGGGCTTCACCGTGGTGAGATACTGATTCACCACGCTGTCTAGGCTGCGGCCGCGGTCCCGGACATCCCGGACGATACGCCGCAGAATCCGCACGTCCGCATCCGCATCCACGAAGAGCTTGATGTCCATCTCGTTGCAGAGCTCAGGGCTTGCAAAGATCAGGATTCCTTCCACCAGGATCACCTTGGCCGGATAGATCTGTTTGGTCTGCTCCAGCCGGTCATGGATGGCATAGTCGTAGAGCGGCATCTGAATGGGTTTTCCCGCTTTCAGGGTCCGCAGGTCCTTCAGAAACAGCTCCGTGTCGAAGGCATCCGGGTGGTCGTAGTTGATCTTCGCGCGCTCTTCAAAGGGGATATTGTGCCGTGCCTTATAGTAGTTGTCGTAAGAAATCATGCAGACATCCTTGCCGAAGCGCTGCATCAGGCGACGGGTGATCGTCGTCTTTCCGCTGCCGGTGCCGCCGGCGATGCCGATGACCATGACTTTATGCATCACGTACCCTCCGTACTCTTTTTTCGCCCTATCATACCATAGAACGCCGTTGCTTTCAATCGTAATTCAGTTACTCGGACCGGAGAATCCTCTTGTATGACATCACAGAAGTGTGTATAATTGTCAGCATCAATATTATACCAATTTCAGGATGGTCTGTATGAAGACGTATACACCCCGCCCCCGGGAATGGGCTCAGGAACAGATCGAGGCCTACATTCTGGAGCACGGCCTCACGGCAGATGACCTTCTTCCGCCGGAGAGAGAGATGTGTCGGATGTGGAATCTGAATCGCTGCACCCTTCGCAGCGCCATCGCCGCCCTGGAGGTTTCCGGAAGATTATATGCAGTTCAAGGGAGCGGTACCCGCGTGGCTCCTCGTTTTCGCCGTACCCTTCAGGATCTGCAGAGCTTCACCGAATATGCCGCCGAAAACAGGTTCCGGGCGGAAACCCGTCTGCTCTCTTTTTCAAGCGTTGAATGTGACAAGACGCTTTCAAGGCGTTTTCACAGGCTGCTGGGCGACAAACTTTACCGAATCTCCCGTCTGCGCATGCTGGAGCAGATGCCGCTCATGATAGAAACCGCGTATATTCCGCATGCGCTTGCCCCCGGACTTGAAGAACAGGATCTGGTGACGGATTCTCTCTTCCGCATTCTGAAAACCAATTATGGTCTCCGGCTTGATCATGGAGTCGAAAAGGCCGGAATCACCCTCGTCTCAGAAGAAGAGGCAAGATACCTGCAGCTTTCAGCGGGCGATGCCGCCTTCTGGATTGAGAGCAGAACGGAAGCCCCGGACGGCACTGTCATCGAATACTGCCGCACCGTTGGGCGCGCTGACCGCATTGAGATGGTCAGTACGCTCCACTGGTCCGCTCCAAAGGAGACCCGGATATGAGTGAACTCAACTACCGTTCCCCGCTCTATATCCAGCTGCGGGAAGTCATCCGCAGCAAGATCGAAGACGGCGAATATCAGCCCGGAACCGCCATTCCGTCTGAGAACCAGCTTGCAGAGGCATATGGGCTGAACCGCCTGTCGGTCCGAAGTGCTGTGGAAGCGCTGGAAAATGAAGGTCTGCTGAAAAGTGTTCAGGGAAAAGGCGTCTTTGTTCAGGGTTCGAAAACGCAGCGGGATCTGGAAACCCTCGGTGGATACCGCCATACCATGCAGGAGCGCGGGAGAGATGCCTCAACCAAAGTTCTGATCAAAGCCGTCCGGCCTGCCGGTCCTCTGTATGCGCGCCTGCTTCAGATTTCTCCGGAGGACCCGGTCTGGTTCATCCGCCGTATCGATTCCAGTGAAGGAGAGCCGGTCGCGCTGGAGGAGATTTATATTCCCCATGCCCTGTGCCCCGGACTGGAGGACATCGACATCGGCCTTTTTTCTCTTTACGATGCTCTGCAGTGGAGCGGTATTCACCTCAGTGTCGGTCAGCAGACGCTGCGCATCACCAGGCTGGAGCCGGCAATGGCCAGACTGATCGATCTCTCTCCCCAGCAGGCTGTCATGGAATTCAGCTATTCTGTTCAGGACACACTGGGCCGGACGGTTGAATTCTCCCGCAGCTACATCCGAGGCGATAAAACCGAGTTCTACGTTCACTATTCAAATTCTCAATTGGTATAATTTATCAAGTTATTCATCTGTTTTTTAAATCTGCCTCCGCTCAAAGTCGGAGGCAGATTCTTTTTCTGTTTTGAATTACATGAATTTTAATTCGCTCTTTCCCGTTTGTTTTTTACTTTTTGCCGATTTTTCTATTGTAATTGGTATGAGTTTATAATATACTTGTATATATCATTGAGAGTTCTTCATGAGGAGTGAGGCTGTTTTGTCAGATTCCATTGTTTCGATTCAGCATGTGGACAAATGGTATGGAAACAACCATGTCGTCAAAGACATGAACCTTGAAATACGAGAGGGAGAGTTTTTGACCCTGCTGGGTCCCTCCGGCTGCGGCAAAACAACCACACTGCGCATGATTGCCGGCTTCGAGGACGCAAGCAGCGGCATCATTGAGGTGCAGGGCGAGCGGGTGGAAGAGAAAGAGCCCTATCAGCGGGATGTCAACACGGTTTTTCAGAACTATTCTCTCTTTCCGCACATGAGCGTCTATGACAATGTCGCCTACGGCCCCTCCATCAAGAAAGTCCCGAAGGATGAGATCCGCAGGCGGGTGGAAGAGATGCTTGCCCTGGTCCAGATGTCAGGCTATGAGAAGCGCAAGCCCGATGCTCTCTCAGGCGGCCAGAAGCAGCGCGTCGCCATTGCCCGTGCCCTGATCAACAACCCCCGCGTTCTTCTTCTGGACGAGCCCCTCGGTGCGCTGGATCTGAAGCTTCGCAAACAGATGCAGATCGAGCTGAAACGGCTGCAGAAGAAACTGGGGATCACGTTCGTCTATGTCACGCACGACCAGGAAGAGGCCATGACCATGTCGGACCGCATTGCCGTCATGCGGGACGGGATTATTCTTCAGATTGACAGCCCGCTGGAAATCTATGATCACCCCAATTGCCGTTTTGTCGCCGACTTCATCGGCGAGTCCAACATTCTTGACGGCAAGGTTCATTCCATTTCCGGAAACCTCATGCAGGTGGAAACGCCATGCGGTATCATCAAGACCTGCGGAGAGGGCTTCACCGTCGGCGAAACAATCTGTGTCTCCATCCGGCCGGAATACCTCTCTGTGACTCATGAGCCGAAAGACGGATTTACCGTCCGGGCCAGAGTGAAGGACTTTATTTATATGGGCACGGTCATCAAGACCAGCCTGGATCTTGACAGCGGGCAGGAGCTGAAGTTCTCCCGGTTTGAAACCGATCCCGATCTTCATGAAGGCGATGAACGCTATCTGTACTGGGATCCTGCAAAATCCGTTCCGATTCATCTGGAGGCATCGGAGGTGCAGGCATGAGTCGGGGCACGAAAAAAGCTTCTCACAGCCGCCTGCCGATGATCGCACAGGCCGGTCCGGTCTCTCTCTGGATGATCCTCTTTGTGACCATTCCCATGCTGTTTATCATCTTCATCAGCTTTATGACACGCGGGACCTTCGGCGGTGTGGAGTATACGCCGACGCTCACGTCCTATAAGACGCTGGCGGATGTGATCTACCTCAATGTCATCCTCAAAAGTCTGCGGGTTGCCGTCGTCACGACGGCTGTGTGCCTGCTCCTGGGCTATCCCTTTGCCTACTACATTGCGAGAAAGCCCGCCGATGTCGCCTCAAGGCTCATCATGCTGCTGATGATTCCTCTCTGGACCAATTCCCTGATGCGTCTCAATGCCTGGATGCTGCTCTTCCAGACCAACGGTCCGGTGAACAAGGCGCTGCTGGCACTCGGCCTGGTGGAAAAGCCGGTCATGTTTCTCTATACGGACGGGCTGGTTCTCCTCGGGCTGATCACGAATTTTCTCCCCTTTGCCGTTCTGCCCATGTACTCTTCCATTGAGAAACTGCAGAACGCCATGCTGGAGGCTTCCGCAGATCTCGGGGCAAAGCCCTCGACGACCTTCCTGCGGGTCACGCTGCCCCTGACCTTTCCGGGGATTTTCTCCGCCGTTATTCTGACTTTTATTCCCGCGCTGGGCACCTATACCATCACGGATATGCTGGGCGGGGGGAAAGTGCTGTACATCGGAAACATCATCAAAAACCAGTTCGGCACCATTCGCAACTGGCCCCTCGGCGCGGCACTGAGCGTGCTGCTTCTGCTGATTACGGCATTGCTGATTTTCATTTACTCCCGCTTCGCCAGTATCGAAGACATGGAGGTGATGTGAGATGCGGCAGGGAAATCCGAATCGAAAAATCCTGCGAGAAAAGCGCAGCCGTTTCTGGAGCAGCTTCTATGCGGCGATCATCTATGCTCTGTTTTACATTCCCGTGCTGGTCATGATCCAGTTCTCCTTTAACGACGCCAAGCGCAATTACTCCTGGGAGGGGTTCACCACAGCCTGGTATGGGAAGCTCTTTTCCTTTCGCAACCACGATCTCTGGGAGGCGCTGGTCTACTCACTCATCATTGCCGTTGTCGCCACGGTAATCAGTGTGGTGATCGGGGTTCTGGGCGGCATAGGACTGAAGAAGTTCCACTTCCGCGGGAAAAAGTTTATTAATCTCATGCTCTATGTCCCGATTGTTGTTCCTGAGATCGTCCTCGCTGTCTCCATGCTGATCATCTTCATGACCATCGGAATCAAGCTCGGAATGGGGACCATTGTCATTGGCCACTGCACCTTCTGCATTCCTTACGCAGTCGTCACCATCAAGGGCCGCATCAGCGGCGATAACGACACCCTGCAGGAGGCCTCGATGGATCTGGGGGCAAACCGGGTGCAAACTTTCTGGCGTGTCACGATTCCCAGCATCATGCCGGGCATCATGTCTGCAGCTTTTCTGAGCTTTACGCTCTCCATCGACGATGTCATCATGTCCAACATGCTGGCAAGTGCACGGCAGTCGACCCTGCCGGTTCTGATCCTCTCCGTAAACCGCACCGGCATCACCCCGGACATCAATGCGCTGACCACGCTGATGGTTCTGATTATGGTGTTCGGCATGCTGGTCATGAATTTCATCCAGCGCCGCATTGCCGCAAAGCAGGCCAGAGAAATTGCTGAATCTGAAAAACGTATTTCCGCCATGTCCAGTCATGGCTGAAAGATATAAAACAAGGAGGAAATCAAAATGAAAAAAGCGCTGTCCCTTCTCATCGCGTTCGTCATGCTCTTCAGTCTGGGCATCACTGCCAATGCCGCAGAGCGCAAGGAGCTCAACATCTTCATGTGGAGCGACTACATTTCCGACGATCTGATCGCGAACTTTGAAGACGAGTTCGGTGTCAGAGTCAACCTGAGCTACATGAACGACAACGCAGATTCCATCACGAAGCTCACCGCCGGCGCCGGCAGCGAGTATGACCTGATCATGACCTGCGACGCATACATGGAGTCTCTGATTGCCGGCGGCTATCTGGAGGAGCTGGATCTCAGCCAGATCCCCAATTCCGAAAACATCAACAAGGCCTACTGGTCCGAGCAGAACCAGAAGTACTGCGTGCCTTATCTGATGAACTACATCTATGTGGTCTATGACACCGAGCGCTGCCCCATCGAGATCACCTGCTACAACGACCTGATCCGCCCGGAGATGAAGGGCCAGATCGGCTCCGTGGACGGGGCCCGCAACCTCTTCCCCATTGCTCTGATCGCCCTCGGCTATGACCCCAACTCCCGTGATGAAAACGAAATCAAGGAAGCCTACGAGTGGCTCGTGAAGTACAACGAGAACGTGGTCGCCTACGGCTCCACCGAGACCAACATCGTCAGCGGCGCCATCTCCTGCATGTTCACCTATGACGGCAACACCGCCGAAGCCATGGCGCAGCTGGGCGAGGACAACACTCTGGTCGTGGCTCCCTTCACCAGTGATCCGGTACAGCTCGGCTTTGACCTGTATGTCATCCCGAAGGGTGCCCAGCACATGGATCTGGCCTATCAGTTCCTCAACTACATCTGCGACCCCGAAGTCATGGCCGCAAACCTGGTTGACAATCCCTACTCCTGCCCGAACGATGCCGCGGTTGCCGCTGCCTCCGAGGAGTACCGCAACGGTCCGGCTTTCGACTTTGACTACAAGACCAACATCTTCTTCCAGGAAGACGTCGGCGATGCCATCACCATCTACGACCAGTACTATCAGATGCTGAAGGTCGGCTGATCGGACCGGAGGAGGAAAACACTTGCTTAAGTTCGACGAACAGAAGCAAATAGACAGTGTGCGCGGGGCTCTTGCCCTGCGCACACAGATTGAACAGATCGTCGACACGGTCTGGCATGACGGGCTTACCAATCTCTGCTGGCTCGGCATCGGCGGTACCTGGGCGAGCTGCCTGCAGGCACACTGCCATATGAAAGAGCGCAGCGCACTTGATGTTTTTGTATCCAACGCGGCGGAATACTGCGCCGCAGGCGACCGCAGGATCGGTCCCGGTACACTGGTCATCATCTCTTCCGTCACCGGCACCACGGTGGAAATCGTGGAGGCCGTGAAGAAGGTTCGGGAAGCCGGCGCCCGCGTGCTCGGGTTTATTGACAAGCCGGAAGTCCCTCTGGCATCATCCGTGGACTTCTGTATCAGCTATCCGGCAAACGAACAGCTGAAGTTTTTCATGGCGGCCGACCGCATACTCTGGCATGAGGGTGTGATGCCGGAGTATGAAGCCATGTATCAGCAGTTTGACGCGGCCCTTCCCGAGGCGCTGGTTGAAGTGGAAAAAGCCGCGGACACGTTCGGTGAAGATTTCGCCCGGCGGCACAGAGACGACGCACTCCATTACTTTGTCGGTGCCGGGAGCCTCTACGGTGCAACGTATTCCTACGCCATGTGCTACTGGGAGGAGATGCACTGGATCCGCACCAAATCGATCCACTCTGCGGAGTTTTTCCATGGCATGCTGGAGATTGTCGAGGAGGATACGCCCGTTACCCTGTTTATCGGGGAAGATGCGCAGCGCAGTCTGGGGGAGCGGGTCGCCCGTTTTCTGCCGAAAGTCTGTCAGAACTACACCGTCATCGACACGCAGGAGTATGCGCTTCCCGGTATTGACGATGCGTTTCGGCCTGTGGTATGCCACCTGGTCATGCACGCCGTAACCAATCGCATCGACGCCCACCTGGAGGCACTCTCCGGCCACGACATGAAGCTCCGCCGGTATTACCGGAAGATGGACTATTGAAAACAAACGCAGGGAAGGTCCGAGGCCTTCCCTGTTTCATCAAACAACGGAATGTTATGAAATACGGACTATTTACCTGCCCCTATCAGCGGCTTTCGCTGGAAAGGGCCTTTTCAGATGCCAGCATTCTGGGTTACGATTACATTGAACTATGGGGCGGCAGACCGCACGCCTATGCGCCGGATCTCCTCGCCGGGGATCTGGAGGCCGTCCTGCGGCTGATCGATCGCTTTGAGATGCCGGTGGAGATTTATACCCCGGAGCACAACGCCTATCCTTTCAATTATATGGCCGGGTCCGAGCGCCAGTGGGAAGATGCGATGGACTATCTGTCGGCTGCTCTGCGCTGCGGCAAGGCCCTCGGAGCGGAATACACCCTGATCTCCGTCGGGCACAGCGGTTTCGCGTCCCCGGAGGAAAAACGGTCCCGACTGCTGAAAAGTCTGACCAGGCTTTCCCGTGAGGCTGAACGCCTGGATCACCGCATTGTCGTCGAACCCTTGACCCCGATGGAGTCAGACTTCTGCAACCGTTCCGAAGAACTGTCAGAGCTTCTGGATCTGGTCAATTCTCCCGCAGTGCGGGGAATGTGCGACGTGGTTGTTCCGTTTGTGCAGGGCCGCAGTCCCGCGGCCGAAGTGCGTCTGCTCGGGCAGAGGATGGCCCATCTCCACCTGACAGACAGCGACGGCATCACAGAAAACCATCTTCTTCCCGGTGACGGGTGCATGGATCTGCACGGGCTTCTGGAAGAGCTGAGCGCCTGCGGCTACGATGGGCGGGCCACCCTCGAACTCGTGACCCATTACATAGACACGCCTTCCGAAGCCGCGGCAGCCGCCATTCGGAGGATCAGGGAGATGACAGAATCATGAAAATCGCCTGTATCGGTGACAACTGCATCGACTACTATGAGGAAAGCGGCCTGGCATTTCCGGGCGGGAACCCGGTAAATGTCGCCGTCTATGCCCGCAGTCTGGGCGCACAGACAGCTTATCTCGGCGCGGTCGGAACAGACCCTTACGGAGACCTGCTGCTCCGCAGGCTCTCGGAAGAGGGTGTCGACGTCTCGCATGTGCAGCGGCTGCCCGGTGCCACCGCACTCTGCCATGTCTCGCATGTAAACGGAGACCGGGTTCTCGGTGACTACGACGAAGGCGTCATGGCGGAATTCTCTCTTCTTCCGGAGGATTTTCGTTTCCTTGGATCGTGTGACCTGGCCGTGACCGGCCTCTGGGGACATGCGGAACACAGCCTGGAAGCCATCCGCGCTATGGGCATTCCCGTTGCCTTCGACGGCGCAGAGCGCCCGTTTGACCCCGCGGGTCGGATCGCCCTCCCACATACAGACATTGCTTTTTTCTCGGATGATGCGCTGGATGACAGCAGCCTGAAAGAAAAGATCCTGGCTGTGTCTGCCGCCGGGCCGAAGCTGGTAATCGCCACGCGCGGTGCACAGGGGAGTCTGGCCTATGACGGCCGGTGCTTCGTTTCCTGTGCCCCAGCTCCCTGCGCGCTGATCGACACCATGGGAGCAGGCGACAGCTTTATTGCCGGCTTCCTGGTCAGCTGGCTTTCCGGGAACGCTCTGCCGGAGTGCATGCGGGCGGGTGCGGAAAAAGCCGCCGTCACCATCGGCCACAAAGGCGCCTGGTAACAGGCGCATGAGAATGCCGGAATTACTCGCCGGATCAAAAAACGGAGTCTCCTGAACCACGCAGGAAACTCCGTCTTTTTTATTCTAACGGGATGCGTTCCCGTCAATCGGTGAGATCAAATGCCTCAATGCCGAGCTGATCGGCATAAGACTGAATCACGGCATAGGTTCCGGCCGTATAGGCGGCATAGTTTTCCTCGCTGTAGACGTAATCCTCCGCGTCCGCGTCCAGCGTGAGCATCTGCTCGTGATAGGCGGTGATGGGAACAAAATGACCGATGTCATCTTCCAGGCCCTTGGTGTATGCCAGGAAATAGGGCACCTGCAGCTTGTTGACCGTGACGGTCTCTCCTTCGGCATTCACGGTGAAGATATTGTTTTCACTGTCAATGGCATATTCGGTTTCGATGTTGGGGAAGTACTCGGAGACCAGATCCACATAGAGGCCGACAAATTCACTGCTGTTGTCCCGGATGTGCAGATCCTTCTCATATCCCCAGAACTTCCGGGCATAGCCGCCGTCCAGCTTGGTGTCAAAGTTATAGACGGTGACATGATTTTGGACAGCGTAGTCGTTGATGATCTTGATGACCGCCCGGGTATTGCCGCACCAGCTTCCGCCCAGGAGGATCAGATAGGAGCCGTCCTGCTCCAGCAGCCACGTCAGCTGCTTATAGGTAATGGGCTGAATG
>CAMHRJ010000047.1 GCA_946187475.1 uncultured Clostridia bacterium
GCCAAGAAAATACGCAGACTTCGTCATAGCCGGGACTCTCCTTTTTTAATTTTTCATAGGTAAGATCTAATACCTACTGCGGGGCCAAATTGGCATCACCATCCTTCGTTTATAGTCAGAGGAGTAGCTACTCATGACTTAATACACATACAAACGTGTATTGATTACGGTTATATTCTACTCTCATAACAGCCTTTAGATCAAGAACTGGTAATTAACAAAAAAACTGTTTGAGAATTATCTACTCTACAACAAAATGACAATTTTTCAACAGGCAAACTATTATTTCTTGACAAATACGACAGGAATTTGGTATAGTATCTAAGCTGTCACGTTAATAAAACAAGCGCTGGGAGTTTTCTCCCAGCGCTTGTTTTTGTATGGATATTATTATATTTCGGTGTCCTCGGTCGCGCTGTGTTCGATCTCCCAGCCATCGGGCGGGTGCCCGGAGCTCTGCTGTTCGTCCAGCTTTTCCTCGTCGAACAGCTTGCCTTCCAGATCGTCGATCAGGTTATCCGGCTTTTTGAAGCGCAGTCCCAGCTTTTTTACATTCTCTGCGATGGATACAAGCTCCATGAGGATGATGTAAATGGAAACGACGTAGACCAACTTCATGGGGAGCACCAGAAACCCGTCAAGCAGCAGCGCCACCGCAATGCAGATGATCTCCGCAAACTTATGACCGCCGCCCACCAGCATGATATGGGAGCTGCGCTCGCCGCGAATGCAGGCGCCGACAAACCCTGTGGCGAAATCCAGCGCGATCAGAGAGAGCGGAAGCCAAAGCGCCGCCCAGAAGTTGACGAACTGAATATTCTCGGCAATGTATTTCCAGTCCATAGCGTCACCCCTCCTTGATCATCTTCTGGATCTGCTTCAGCAGAGCCTCGACCCGCTTGTCCACATGCTTCACCATGATGGCGCAGATCTTCGCTTCGGTGTAGGTAAGGTTGACGTCCGTTGCGTTGACCTCTTCCGGCGTGCCGCCGTTGATGGAGCCTTCCTTCAGCAGCTGCTGGATCTGGCCTTCCCACCAGTCCGGGATATCCTTGATGTCGCCATAGGCAACTTTCTTGATCTCTTCCCGAATGATCTCTCTCAGCTTTTCCTCGCTCATGTCGATTTCCTCCTTAGAAATTCTCTGTTTGAAACTGTTCCACTGGCTCACGTCCCTGACCCAGGGCTCCGGGCAGTTCTTCCAGCAGACGTCGTAGTGCCGGATCACATGGTCTGCAGGAATGTTGAATTCCTGCATGAGCCACTTGACGAGGGCCACGGTGCGCGTGACGGTCTCAGGCTCGATATACCACCGGCCTTTGGAGTCCTTCTTGCAGCACATCTCGATGCCGATGCTGCGCCGGTTGGTGCCGCCGCCGTTCCAGAACTTCGCCTTGCCGCCGCTGTAGTCCACGCCGCAGTGGCCGGCGGCCATGGTCAGCGGGCAGCTGCTCACAATGTCATGCTCGTCCACGAAAAAGTGCGCGCTGGCCCGGAGATTCGAGTTGTTCGCAAAATATCGTCCGTTGTCCCTGGCGCCGCTCACAGAGCCGACGTAGTGCATGACGATATACTGAAACGCCGTTCCCTGCCTGCTCCACTGGTTCGTGGGGTGACACGGCATGTAGATGATGTTCAGATCTTCCATGTCATTCCTCCAATAATCCGCTGTATTGATGCTCGTCCTCCGGCCACAACGGTGCGTTTTCGGTGGTTTCTGCCTCGCGGGTCAGGTCTTCATTCATCATAGCTCACCCCGAATCTGTCAAACAATTCTTTGATCTCCTCTCTCTTAACGATCTGCTTTCTCTGGCCCTTGTTGACGTTGTCGTAGAGCAGTTGCAGAGCCTCGCGGGTCTGCTCTTTCGTGGCGGCGACCGCCTCCTGTAGCTTGCCCCTAGTCATCGACGATCACCCCCAGCTCTGCCAGCGCAGCTTCATAGTCCTCCGGCCCGGCTTCCTCCTGCGGCATTAACTCCCCTTCGGTGTAGGTTCTGCCAAACTCTGCCGGGTCGTTTGCTTCCCCGTAGGAAACGCCATCACGGACTACATAGCATCCTGCGTCAGAATAGGTGCGCACGAATTCGCGCCCGTTGATTGTAAATCGTTCTTGAATAATCATGTCGCACCTCCTTATTCTGACGGGATGGGCGTACCATCGGCATATTGCGTTTCGTAGATAGAGCCCTCGATTTGCGCCCATGTGATAGTGCCGTAGCTGTCAATCGTTGACCAGTTCGTTGCGGCTTTGTAGTCAAGTGCAGAACCAGTGCCGAGTTCATCATAAAGGACTTTCGGAATGTAGATCGTGCCGCCAGAGCCGCTTGATGCAAACGGTGTGCCGTCGAAAACGGCTTCAAAGCTTAATACCAGCGGAGTATTCGACCTGAAAATCAGCGTGTTTAAAGAGGCTACATTTTTAAACGCTTGGTTCCCGATAGTTCTTTCGGTTGCTGTGTTTGGATTTTCAATAGCAAACTCTATGGTAGTAAGAACGTCTGTTCCTGTATAGTGCCTAAAGGCATCGCCCGCGTAGTTTGGGGAGCCTAAAACCATTGTAACCGCAGACCGCGATACTCCATAAAAAACGCTATTTCCCAGTGATGCTTTTGGGGCAAAAAAAGATGAAAATCCACCTCCGAGGTAGAACGCATACAAGTCCACTTTTGTGCAATTCGAAACGCGAAAATAACCGCTAAACGCGGTGCTTCTATAAAACCTATAACTGCTAATAAAAGTTATAGAATCGTCTTGATAGTTATGGACATTGTCATTCAAATAATCAGAAACGGTTGGCTGTGACGGCCCACCTTGACCATACCCATCAACCAAGGTCTGCACAGCATCTGTAAGCGTGGTGTCGCTCTCTCCGGTTTTGGCGTTCGCAGCAGTGATAAGGGCTTGAATCTTGCTCCGAATACTCATGTAATCACCCCGCTTCCAATCAGCGTGTTAACGCCGGACAGCTCCGCGCCGATCTCCTGCAAAGCGCCCTCCACGGTGTCGGTGGTGTAGTAGCCGCCAGTGTCGGTGATGGCTTGCGTCTGGAATGAACCGAGTGCCTCTTTGACATATCCGATCAGCCATGCAAAGCCTTTTTTCTCTGCTTCATGAGCCACGTCGTCACCTCCTACTGCTTGTAAATCTTGATGCTGCCAATGTCGGTGTAAGCAATGCAGAATCGGACATAGGCCATACCTGTGTGCGTTGTCGGGGTCGTGCAAACAGCCGACATATCCGAGTCACTAAAAGCCCACACTTGCGCATTTGCGTTGCCATTCTGCGCGATACAGGTTTTGCTGGAGTCGTAATAAGCCACCATGCCAGTATAGTTGTTGGATGTGAGTGCTTTGTCCGTCTCGATGCGGAACACGTCGCCAACCGACGCCGGGATGAATCCCGTCACAAGCTGACCGTCTGCATAGGCCACAGCCGCGCCGGAGGAGTTGATGCGGCATCTGAGCGCAACATCGCTGTCATTCGGGTCAAACAGATTGGCCCGCGTCGGCTCCGTGATGTCCTCCGGGGTCCCGTCGATCATGGCGTGACGGAAGGCGTTGATGTCCTCCGCCGTAAAGCCGAGGCCGAGGACAAAGCCCACCACCTTGTCCCGGAAGGTGTCACCGCTCAGGGCTTCGATCTGGGCGATCAGGTGCGCCCAGTCGGTGGTCCCGCCCTGATAATTGCCGTTTCTGGCCCGGAGGGCGTAAAAGCTGGTCAGCTCATAGTCCTTGTCGATGTCGCTCTGACTCACGCCCAGCAGACCTTCCAGAATACAAGCGAGCGTTCCGGTTCGGTCCGCGCCCATGGAGCAGTGGAACACCACCGGATCGCCGTAGCGCACCGCGTCGAAGATGCCCCGCAGATTCACCTGCCACGCCTCGGTGTTGGCCAGCGAGTACATGGCATAGCTGGTGTGGCCGATGAACCGCATCTTGCCCGGATAGGCGGGTGTACCGTCGGCGGTCAGGTCGCATTCGGTGTTGATGCCCAGCTGATGGATGAACAGGTCCTCATCCTGGGCGTTCAATTCGCCGGAGCGATAGAGCAGGCCGTATTTGACCGTGCCGCCGTCACAAGGCCAGCCGCCGAGGTCGCGCATGTTGGCAGTTGCGGAGCGAATCCACCGCACCTGGTCCAGCGGGTTCAGAACGCCGGATTGGTTCGCGGTTGCGTAGGGCGCGTTCCCGTTCGGTCTGGTGTTATAGAAGGTCACGCCGTCCACGGTCTGGCCGATGGGCTTGGTGTTGGTTGCCGGGACCGCAGGCGTCGGGGCGTAATCCCCGATGCTGGACTCCGTGTAGTCCACGCCGTCATAGTCCACGTTGGCAAGGTAATTCCGCACCGCCTCCGGGCACTGGTGCCAGGCGAAGTCCTCCCACGCACCAGCCGGGCGTTTGCTGACGCTGCTCCACAATTCGGTGATGTCGGAGATGCCGGGGAAAGCCGAGCCAGACTCGGCAACGTCCACCATATCAGCGATGTCAGCCTTGTCCGCTTCGGTGAGAACATAGTCTTCACCGTCCAGTACGTCAAAGCTCTGGCCGTAGGGGTGAGTTTCGTCCGTAATAGTCACGCGCTTGCCGCCCGTGATGGTGGTAACCGTTACGGCTGGAGAGTAGCCATCCGTTCCGGGCGCGCCCGGAGCGCCGTTGAACTCTCCGCTGGTCTTTGCCTGAGCCAGGGCCTCGTTGATCGCGCCGGGCAGAGCTTCAGCAGACAGTGCACCGACCTCGGCGGCCGTGTAACTTGGTTTCGTTTCTGCCTTCGCCCAATCCGGCACATTCGGGTCCGTCTCTTCAAAGGTGATCGGGTGCTGCCGCAGATAATCCGCGATCGCGTCCGGCAGCGCCTCGGTGATCTTGCCGGAGATCTCCTGCACCGCGGCCTTGACCTGCTCGACCTTCTCCGTCACGAACTGCACCACCCGGGCCGCCCAGCTGGGCAGCTCCTGGGGATGCTCGCCGCAGCGACGCCGCCACGGCGTAGAATCCCACGGGGCTTTTGCCGGTGTCGGTGCCGTCGTCACACTCAAACTGCAGCTTGCCGGAGCCGCAGCCCAGCTCGGCGGTGGTCGGCGTCCAGGTGAAGATGTTCCCGTCCTGCTCCAGGGCCACGGGGAAGGCCTCCGCCGCACCGCGCGGCAGGATCCAGAGGGAAATGACCCCGGGGGAGTGTTTTTCCAGCAGCCAGGAGCAGTCGAACGGGATGGGGCGCCAGTTGTGCTCGCCGTCCCAGCCGATCCGCAGCTCCTGCCGGTCCAGGCATTCGATTCTGATGGGTTTCATAGGGGTCACCTCTTACAGATGGTCAATGATATACTCGCCGGCCACGCTGGCCAGGACCTTGGACGCCGTGTTGTGGCTGATCAGGAGCATGGACGTCAGCGCGTCCCGCGGGCGAATCGCGTCACCGACGCGAAGGATTCCTTCTCCGGAGCCGCCGGTGATTTCCCCGGCAAGGACAGAATGCCAGTCGTCCATCTCCACCGGGTAATCCAAAAACGTCAACGCAGTCAGGAGCTTGATGGTGCTCTGGGTTTCACACAAAACATCGGCGTTCTGCTGGAACAGCACCTCCGGCTCATAGCCGCAGACCGCAGAGCCGTTGAAGGCCGGCAGCTTGCAGGCGATGGCGGCATAGCACGTGGAGATTGCCGCGTCGGAGGATGCGCCGCTGGCGATGTCGAGCAGCTTCTTTATGGCGGTGAACCGATTGGCCTTCGACGTGGCGCCGAGCACCACCGCGCAGACCGGCCCGGCAGGCGTATCATAGACGCCCGCCAGATTGATGGCGTGGTTGGCCGATTCGCCGCCCGGCGTCAGGTTTTCAGATGCGTTGGTGCCGGTCTTGCCCAGCACCATGAAATACGCTTGCTGCAGCGCCTGGGACGCGCTGATCTCCGCCTCCGTGTGGTCAGGGTCGCCCTCCTGAACGATGATGGTAGAGGCGATCTGCTCCACCCGCTCCAGCAGCGGGCGGAAGGTGATGCCGTTCACCGTGGCCCCGGCGGCGATCTCAGCGTGGATGTTCACATAGTAGTCGCCGGTCTCCGGCACGGTGAACATCACGCCATTGCCCAGGTCGTTATAGTAGATTCCGCCCGCCGTGGAGTCGGCAGACGGGAACAGCGACGCCCGGAGCAGATAGGTGTTCATGGAGCCGCCGGCGGGGCAGCCGGAGAGTCTGTAGGTCATCCCGGCCTCCAGCCGCAGGGAGTCGTCCGCCAGGACCCTGTTTTCCACCCAGAACGCGGAGTCCTCGGACGCCGTGCCGCTGGCGGTGATGCTCCGATCGCCGTTGTCGGTCCAGGTCACGCCGTCGACCTCGCCCGTGGTCTGGTCGTAGGGATAGTCCGGCATGGTCCGCAGGGAGCGCAGGTCCAGCTCACCGGCGATTTGGACGCCGCGAATGGAGATCGTGGCCCTCGGCAGATTCGATACCTTCAGCAGCTCCGCGCAGCCGGAACAGGCGATCAGCAGCCGCATGAGGTCTCTGGCCGTGCTGGTGGTGCTGGCCGCGCCGTTGGTGGAAGTGATCACGGTGCTGTCGCTCATGCCGATTCGCGCCGCTTTGGCCCGCATCGCCGCCAGGAAGGCCTGATAACGCTCAGCAAAGCGAGACGGGCTGTGGGGCCTGCTCACCAGCTCCCGCCAGTCCGACCAGGGCGTGGCCGCCGATCGCTTGGACTTGATGTAGCGCCGGTTCCGCTCGGCGTCCGTCCAGTCGTGGACCAGAGCCGCGTTGGCGTCGGAGTCCGTGATCACGTCCAGCCGGCCCGGGTAAAACGGGGACGCGGAATTGAAAACGCCGGCGTTTGCCGTGGCGTAGTAGTTGCCCGGCAGGGCGAGGCCGTCCACGTTTTGCCCCTGCTCGATGGCGCCCCGGTTCATGTAGAAGGACGTGTTGTCAAACATGGAATACCAGTCCGACCACGTCTCGGTGCGCCGGAAGCGGTAAAACACCGCCGGCACGATCATGTCGAACCAGACCTGCACCATACCGGCGGTGGCGTCGCCGGGGCTCAGGACCACCAGCCGGGCCGGATTGTCGTTCGGGGCGTGCGCCAGCCCCAGACCGCCGCGGATGTAGTAGCTGCCCGGCAGGAGGAAGTCGTCCACGTCGTCCTCTGCCGCCGCGCTCCTGCGGCGCTGGAAGAAGGTGTTGTCGTCGAACAGGACACTCCAGTCCGACCACCCCAGCGCCGTCGTCCGCGCCGTGCGCAGGTATACCCGGGGCTCCACCAGATCAAACCAGACATGCACCAGCCCGGCGTTGGCGCCGTCGTTGTTCAGCACCACCAGACGGGCGGGGCTATCGTCCGGCGCGTCGCTGAGACCCAGACCGCCCGGGACGTAGTAGTAGCCCGGTGTCCGGAGGTCGTTCAGCACCGAGGCGCTGGTCAGCGCCCCGCGATAGGTCACGGCGTCCGCAAAGGGACCAGTGACGGTGCTGATTGCGTCTCCGACGGCCTTGCTGTCCGCAGCTGCGCCCTGCACCGTGAGCGTGTTGTCCACGGCGACACCTTGGCCGCCGGAGATGTGCGCCTCCAGCCAGTCGCCGATCCAGCCGGGCACGTCGTCCGGCAACGTCTCCGCCTTGCCGATTAGAACGCCGAGCTCCTGCAGGATCGTGACGTAGGCGCTCAGCGCCGAGACGCTCGCCACGGTGACGACGCCCTCCGGCCCCGGCTCCACACGCAGGATGAAGTTGAGCGTGCCGACAGATCTGCTGGAGCTGATCAACCGCAGCTCGCACCGCACATCGCCTGGGATCGCGGTCATCTGCACGAGGTTGTCGTTGGCATTCGACGGCGTCACGGTGTACAGGTTGCCGCTCTTCGCGCCTCTGTACATAAACACATGCCCGTCCGGCTTGTGGCCGGTGAGGATCACATAGTTGACCGTGGGGGCGTATACGGCGTTGTTATACATGACCGTGAAGCGGTACAGCCAGTCCGTGTCGCCCTGGGAGACGTTCACGACCGGCGGCGGGTTTCGGTTGCCCAGATAAAGAGTAATGTCCTTGTTAGTGCTCATGTGGCGGCCTCCTTCCGCAGCGTCACATGGACGCCGCGTGATGATTTGTTCAATCCTATAAGATCTGTGTAGCCCACAAAAACTGTGACAACATTGTCCCAGTCTCGCTTGAGCGTTGCGGTTTCTGAGACTTTGGAAAAAACATTAAAGGCAGTCTCAATATCCGTCCGAGACAGAAGAATGCCGAGATCTCCACTGATGGAGCCAATCTCTGCAGTTATTGCAGGGAGTTCTTTTCCGGTAGCAGTTTTGATAATCATGCGTCCTCCTTAATTTGCCGGAACAATGGCTAGCACTTTTTGGTTGTTACCTTCTCCGTCTTTGATGGTCAGCCATTGAACGTAGTCGCCTTTGAAATTGAATGAATCAGAAATGGCGAGCCTTGCGGTGGCAATCCCACCATCTGTGTTATTGAAATATGCGCCTATAGCTTGGAAGTAGCCAAAAAGCGTTTGAATGTCCGCTGTGTTTGTCCCTACTTGTGTCAATGTACCTTGTACGCCGCTGCTTGTCTTGCTGTAAGATACTGCAGTATCAGCAACCTTGCTTTCTGTGATGGAGAGATTCTCGAGCTTTTCGGTTGTGATGGTTTCAGCCAGAATCCACTTCGCGTGAAATTTGCCGTCAATTGTCCAGGCAGTCTCAAAAGGGCCGTTGACGCCTGAGGTACTAAAGCCGATGCCCTCCCGATTGATACGGAGAACCTCCCTCGCCGTGGTAGAATCTAGGGTATCAATGAATAGCAGTTCAAATGGCTGCCCATTTTCATTGAAATTCGTAATCATGCAACCGCCCTTGATGCCGGTGATCAACCGAGTTTGATCGATGATGGCCTGCTGCATCTGTGTTGTCGTCGGGATAGAGGAGATCTGTTTCCCAGCGTTGGCGATTGTGTCAGCGATCGTCTTGCGCGGGCTGCCGACGGTGACGCCGAGGTATTCCTCGTTCAGGCCATCATAGTTAGTCTCACAGATGCGGGCTTTTGCGCTTACGTCGAGCTCCTCAAACTCGACGCCGACGGTATCATAGAGGTGAACCTCTTTCCCAGCGAGCTGATCCCAGGACAGGTTGAGGCTGACTTCCGGTGTGCTGATGTCATTGTTCTGCAGATACTCACGCCCGGCAGCATTCAGATCGGCCACTGTGGGGACATCATCAAAGGCATCAGTGAGATCTACAGGCAGGATACGGACAAAACTATAAGTGCCAGACGCCTGCAGCACGCTGCCGATGACCTGCGCCGCGTTCTTGCCGCTGCCGGAGTAATACGGGACAATCCCGGTGTAGACGTTGGAGATGTTCTCCTCCTGCTGCAGGTCGATCAGATCAACGCCATACCGGAAAACGACGCCGCGGTCTGCTCCGCCATTGCTGAGCAACTTGATGTCATAATGGTCATAGATCAGATCTCCGCCAAAAACGCCTTGCAATGTGTTTTTGCTTCCAAGCGTGAGAGCGCGAGCACTGGCGGGCGTTTTTGTCTGCAGCACACTGCCGAAATCGTTCATGTCGGAGCTCCATGTGAAGGGGCAGTCGACCATCGCGTTCGCCTTGATCTTGTTCGCGGCGTCTTCGGCAGAGAAAGCCTCGATCGGAGCGATCGGGATGCCGGCGGCGTCATAGGCCAGATGCCGGGCACGGAATGTCACCGTCCCGTTAATCGGCTTGCCAATGAAGTAGATGCGGAATGGCTGCACTCTGGTGTACGGGTCCGGTTTCATCAGAATGATGGAGCGCTGCTTGATGTCCTTGAAGTGCAGACCGCTCATGGGATAGACCAGTGTCAGCTCGGAGCTGCCGCCACCCTGTTTGACGGAGCAGGCAGTGGCATTTGCGAGAGGGCTGCCGTTTGTTTCCCAGCTTGTGGATGCGGCCGGATAAAGTCTTGGAATCATACGATAAACCACCTCGGTTTGATCCACATTTCCGCAATGACGCCGTCAGCCACGCCCTCGGTCTCGGTGATCACTGGCGTCAATACGGTTGTACCGGTTGCGGGAATAATCGGGAGCCTTCCTGCAGTACCGGTAGCAGTCACCGTGGTGATATCGTTTGCATTTGTTCCGTCAGAGTATGCGGCGTCACCTGCGTTCTCTCCATAGACGCGGATGGTCTTATTTCGCGTACCGGTGACATTGAACTTGTAGATTACATCCAGCCCGGAGGCAGTATTCTGCAGACGCCATCCAAAGACTCCTCTGCCGGTGATGGAGATCAAGGGCTCGGCGTCATTTGGCGTCGGATTCATGGACGAAAAGCCTTCGGCCAGGTCAATCTGCCGCCATGTCTCAGCGTCCAAGAACCACCGCTCCGGCAAGCACTCCATCTGCAGCGTATCCCGGCCAAACTTGCCGAGCTGGTTTGTGACCTCCATAGCGTTGGTGACAGCTGCGAGACGAAAGACACCGGGATTATAACTGTCCTCCAGCTGCTGATAGTCGCCGGGGTAGAGGAGCCATTCGGCAACTTTGTCGATCTGCTGCGAGAGATTATGTTCGGTGAGCAACGGCACAATGGCAATCTCATACGGCTGCATGTAATTCTCCCAGCCGCGTTGCATTTTGAGCTTCTCGCCGGACCTGCCGGGGATTGTGTATCGCGTGTACCGGCGCTGCGGGATGATCCGCGGAGGCCGGCGCTCAATGTAGACGCCAAACGTATCAGAGCAGACGCCGTGATACCAGATGTTAGATCTCATTTACGCAACCTTCCTTTCCAGCAGCTCCTGCAGCTTGACGGCGATGATCTCGGCCAGCTCATCAATGTTCTGGCCTTCTGCACCATAGACATTGATCGTGATGTTATCCCAGCGGTTGCTGGTCGTGGCCGTCTTGGCCACGCTGCTGCCGGCCATCTGACC
>CAMHRJ010000048.1 GCA_946187475.1 uncultured Clostridia bacterium
TCCTCCAACTCATCGAGGAGGTCAATCTCCGCTACCGCTGCACGGTGCTGCTGGTGACCCACAACGCCGCCATCGGCGACATGTCCGACCGGGTCATCTGGCTGCGGGACGGTGCCATCGTCCGGGACGAGCATCACGCTGCCCGCATCCACGCGGCAGATCTGTCCTGGTGAGGAGGCGGCGTCGTGAAAAACCCTCTGCGCAAACGCTGGCTCCGGGACCTGAAAAGCGAGCTCGGCAAATACATCGCGCTGTTCCTGTTCCTGTTTCTCACCATCAGCTTCGTGGCCGGCTTCCTGGTGGCGGACAACAGCATGAAGGTCATCTATGCCAACAGCTTTTCGGACTATGACATCGAAAACGGCCACTTTATTGTGGAAAACGCGCTGACCGACGCGGAAATCGCCTCTCTGGAGAAAAATCTGGATCTGGCCATCTATCCCCTGACTTACATCGACCGCACCATGGAAAACGAGCATACCGTCCGCTTCTACCTGCCCCGGGAGGCGGTGAATCGGGTGGACCTGCTCTCCGGCGCCATGCCTGCGGCAGCAGGGGAGATCGTCATCGACCGGCTCTATGCCGAGAACAACGACCTCACCATCGGCGACACGCTGACGGTGTCTGACCAGACCTTCCGCATCACGGGCTTCGTGGCCCTGTCGGACTACAGCACGCTCTATAAGAGCAACTCCGACATGCTCTTTGACGCCAACAAGTTCACCGTCTCCATCGTGACGCCGGAGAACTTCGATGCGCTGGGCACCGTGGGCCTGCACCATTGCTACGCCTGGCTGAATGCCGATGACACCCTCTCCGACTCTGCCCAGCTCCGGCTGGCGGACCGGCTGATGTACCGGCTTTACCAGATGGGCGGGCTGGAGGAGTTCATCCCCCGGCAGCAGAACCAGGCCATCAATTTCGCCGGGGACGACATGGGCAGCGACTATGTGATGATGCAGACGCTGCTGTACATCATCATGGTGATCCTGGCCTTCATCTTCGCCATCACCGCCCGCAGCACCATCGAACAGGAGTCCGGCACCGTGGGCACACTCCGGGCCTCGGGCTATACCCGCCGGGAACTTCTGATCCACTATCTCACATTGCCCACCCTGGTGACCCTCGTTGCTGCGATCTGCGGCAACATCGTGGGCTACACGCTCTTCTATCGCGTGCCGGTGATGATGTATCGCCACAGCTATTCCCTCACGCACTATGAGACCCTCTGGAACGGCGAGGCCTTCTGGAAGACCACGGTGATTCCGCTGATCCTGATCCTGGCGGTGAACGTGCTGGTGCTCTGGGCAACGCTGAAGCTGCCCCCGCTGCAGTTCCTGCGCCATGAGCTGCGCTTCAAGAAGAAAAAGCGGGTCATGAAGCTCCGCTCCGGCAGCTTCCTCTCCCGGTTCCGCACCCGGGTGATTCTGCAAAACACCTCTGCCTATCTGACGCTGTCGCTGGGCATCCTCTTTGCCAGTGTGCTGCTGATGTTCGGCATGATGTTCTCGCCCCTGCTGACCCACTTCAAGGATGAAGTGGTGCAAACTCAGATCGCGGACTACCAGTACATCCTGAAATCGCCCCAGGAGACCGCCGTCTCCGGCGCGGAGAAATACAGCCTCGTTTCCCTGGAAAACGGCAATCATGAGTCCGTTGCCGTTTACGGCGTGGCGGAAGGCTCCGCATATCTGCCGCAGATTTCCGGCGATGAAGCCATCATTTCCGACGGTTATCTGGAAAAGCACGGCCTGAAGGTGGGCGATACCATCCGCCTCCACCGGGAGTTTTACGCCAGCGAGACCTATGATTTCAAGATCGCCGGCACCTACCACTATCCCGCCTCCATGGGCGTCTTCCTGTCCCAGGCGCATTTCTGCGAGATGTTTGATCTGGAGCCGGATTTCTTCAACGGCTATTTCTCCAATGAAAAGCTCACGGATGTGGACCCCCAGCAGGTGGCCGCCGTCATCACCCAGGCGGACAACACCGTCATGGCCGACCAGCTGGAGGATTCCATGGGTCGGATGTTCCCCCTGTTCAGCGCTTTCAGCATCTCGATCTATGTGCTGATGATGTATCTGCTGACCAAGATGATCATCGACCGCAACGCCGAGAGCATCTCCATGCTGAAGATCCTGGGCTACTCCAACGAGGAGGCCGCCCGCATCTTCACCCGGGCCACGCTGGTGGTGGTCGTGATCGCGCTGCTGCTGTCGCTGCCCATCAGTTATTATCTCATCAAGGTGATCTATTACGTCATGATGCAGGCGTATCCCGGCTGGCTGACCTTCTGGCTGGCACCGTGGATCATGCCGGCGATGTTCGCCATGGGCCTGGCCTGCTATCTGATCGTCAGCGCCCTGCAGCTGAAAATTGTGCGGCGCATCCCCATGGCCGCAGCCCTGAGAGGACAGGAGTGATCTGTTATGGCTGAAACCACGCGCGCACCCCGACGCTTGACCGCCAGCCAGGCGGAGCTGGCCCGGGAGGTCTGCGACTACTTAAATGAGAATATGGAGCGCCGCGTCACTCTGGCCATGCTGTCCGAGCGGTTCCATGTCTCCGGCACGCTGATCAAAAACTGCTTCAAGGGCGTCTACGGCCAGTCGCTTTACGCCTTCACGCGGGAGCGGAAAATGCGCTGCGCCGCCAAGCTCCTGCGCACCACCGACGAGACGATCCTGGAGATTGCAGGCCACTTCGGCTATGACAACGCCAGCAAGTTCGCCGGGGCCTTCCGGACCGTCATGGGCGTCACGCCCAGCTCTTACCGGAAACAGTTCAGCAAATGAAACTTTGCAGCCGCACCTGCTTGACATGGGAGCGGCTGCAAAGTTATAATTCAGGCAGTATCAACAAATCCTTCTTGAAAGGAGTTTTTGCCATGCTGCAGGGAAAGACCATCGTCCTGGGCGTCACCGGAGGCATCGCGGCCTACAAGGCGGCGAGCCTGGCGTCGCTGCTGGTGAAGCAGCACGCCGACGTGCAGGTGCTCATGACGAAAAACGCTGCGGAGTTCATCGCGCCCCTGACCTTCGAGCAGCTGACCGGAAACCGCGTGCCGCTGGACACCTTTGACCCCAACCACCCCCACAGCGTGGAGCACATCGCCATCGCCGACCGGGCGGATTTCGTGCTCATCGCCCCGGCCACGGCCAACGTCATCGCGAAGCTGGCCCACGGCATCGCTGACGATATGCTCACCACCACGGTGCTGGCCTGTGATTGCCCCAAGGCCATTGCTCCAGCCATGAATACGAAGATGTACGAGAATCCCGTGACCCAGGACAATCTCACCGCCCTCCGGAGATACGGCTGGGAGGTCGTGGAGCCCGCCTCCGGGCGTCTGGCCTGCGGCGCCGTGGGGAAGGGCAAGCTGCCGGAGCCGGAAGCCCTGCTGGAAGTCTGCCTCCACGCCGCGGCCCACGAGAAGGACCTCACCGGCAAGCGGGTGCTGGTCACCGCCGGCCCCACCCAGGAGCCTCTGGACCCGGTGCGCTATCTCACGAACCACTCCTCCGGCCGCATGGGCTATGCCATCGCCAAAGCCGCCGCCCGCCGGGGCGCCGAGGTCACGCTGGTCTCCGGCCGGGTGAACCTGCCCCGACCCGCCTATGTGAATGTGGTGGACGTGGTCACCGCCCAGGATATGTATGAGGCCGTCACCGCCCACGCCGAGCATTCCGACATCGTCATCAAGGCCGCCGCCGTGGCGGACTATCGCCCGGCCACCGTGGCCGACAATAAGATGAAGAAGTCCGACGCCGACCTCTCCATCCCCCTGGAGCGCACCATGGACATTCTGGGCACCCTGGGCAAGAACAAGCGCCCGGGCCAGTTCCTGTGCGGCTTCTCCATGGAGACCGTGAACATGCTGGAAAACAGCCGGGCCAAGCTGCAGAAGAAGAATCTGGACATGATCGCCGCCAACAACCTGAATGTGGCGGGGGCCGGCTTCGGTGTGGAGACCAACGTCCTCACGCTGATCACCCCGGACAGCGAACTGGAGCTGCCCATCATGAGCAAGGACGCCGCCGCTGACATCCTGCTGGACGAGATTCGCCGCCGCATGGACTGAGCGGCAATGAAAAATCAGAAAAGGAGGGCCGCGCATGACCGCGTCTGAATATCTGCTGCGAGTGCTGCGCGGCTTTGTACTGGGGGAGGACCCCGGTCCCTTTGACGGGAGCTGGCAGGAGCTTGTGAAGCTGTCGGCCATGCACTCCGTCACCGGCATTTTGGGCCACTCGGTGATGACCTATCCCCACCCGGACAGCGAGCCGGTCGCCCAGTCCCTGCGCCGACAGTGCATGCAGACCATGCTGCTGTTTTCCCGGCGCGGAGCGGACATGGACGCGCTGTCTCAGGCGCTGGCCGCCGAGGGCATCGACCATCTGCTGTTCAAGGGCTACGTGGTGCGGGATTATTACACCATCCCGGAGCTGCGCACCTTCGGCGACGTGGATTTCCTCATCCGGCCGGAAGACCGCCAGCGCTGTGACGCCTTCATGAAGGCGCGCGCCTTCGCGCCCAAGACCGACTGGGAACCGGTCTACAGCTACATCAAAGGCTCGGAATACTACGAAATCCACTCCCATGTGCTGGAGACGGACATTTCCGAACGAACGGACTACCGGGCGTACTTCTCAAAGGTCTGGGACTATGCCGTTCCCCGGAGCGAACACGTCTACGTCCTCAAGGAAGAATACCACCTGCTCTATCTGCTCACGCACATCGCCAAGCACATCCACGGCTCCGGCGCGGGCATCCGGATGTATCTGGATATTGCCTTTTTCCTGAAGCATTTCGGCGCTTCCCTGGACTGGGACTGGTTCCGAGATCAGCTGGAGGAACTGCGGTTTGATGCTTTCACGAACATGGTCTTCACGCTGGTGCAGCGGGAGTTCGGCGTGGCAAGTCCCATTCCGCTGCGACCGGTGGAGGAGCCGGTCTATCTGGACTTTTTGGATTTCACCATGTCCGGCGGCACCTTCGGCTACTTCGGCCGGGACAGCGCGGTCATCCAGCTGAAGAACCAGGACATCGACTCCGAGGAGATCAGCAAGGGAAAGACCCTGCTGCGCCGGATCTTCCCGCCGGTGTCCAGGCTGGAGCGCCGGTATACCTATCTCCAGGACCACCGCTGGCTTCTGCCCGTGGCCTGGGTGCACAGAGTTGTGAAAAACCGCGCGATCTTCGGCCAACGGGTGCAGGAGATGCAGGACATCGTCTCGGCAGATACCGAGGAAGTCCGAAAGCTGAAAACGATCTATCAGGAACTGGGCTTATAAAAAATACAGCGCCGGGAATCGCTCCCGGCGCTGTATCTGTATGCAATTGCCTTTGACTTATTCCTCGTGCTTTTCCTGCCAGGGCAGCCGGTAGAGCCATGCGCCCACGCCGAAGAGCAGGGCGGGCAGCACCCAGCCCATGTCCACGCTGGACAGGGGCAGCCGGTCCAGCAGCGGAATGTTCACGCCGAAGCCCGCGATGGCGGAGAGAATGCTGGTCAGCAGAGCACCCACCACCGCCCAGATGCAGATGCTGTTGGTCATGCGCGGCGCAGCGAGACTCACGATCACCAGCACCAGCACCGGCGGATAGACGATGCCCAGAATGGGTGCCGCAATGGAGACGATGGTGTCCAGGCCCAGATTCGAGACCACCGCGCTGAACACGCAGATGATGATGACGAACACCGCGTAGGAGACCTTCCCCTTGCAGAGGCCGGTGAAGTGGTTGGCGGCGCTGCTCACCAGGGCAACCGCCGTGGTGACGCAGGCCAGGGCCACCACCAGCGCGAAAATGATGAGACCGGGTTTGCCCAGCAGACTTTGGACGATGGCGATCACCAGCTCCGCCCGTCTGATCTCCACGGGGTAGAGCTTCGAGACCGTGGCGCCCAGATAGGCCAGACCCAGATAGACCAGCAGAAGCAGCAGTCCGGCCAGCCCGGCGCTTTTTACCAATACCTTCATCCGGGCGTCCTGCCGGTCGTAGCCCTTGTCCGCCGCGCTCTTGATGAGCACCGCGCCGAAGACCAGCGCCGCCAGCACGTCCATGGTCTGATATCCGGCCTGGATGCCGGTGACGATGACGTTGTCCACCTGGATCTCGGGGTTGATCTCACCCAGGGGGTGGAAGATGCCCACCACGATCAGCACCGCCAGACCCAGCAGCAGCGCCGGCGTCAGGAACTTGCCGATGATATCGATGACGGCGGATTCCCGGACGCTCAGAGCCAGAATCACGGCGAAGAAGATGGCGGAAAACAGCACCGGGCTCAGCCCGGGAATCAGCTGGACCACGCCCATCTCATAGGTGGTGGCTGCCGTGCGGGGGATGGCCAGCATGGGGCCGATGCAGAGGATGATCACCGTCATCAGCACCGTGGCAGCTTTGCCGCCGATGCGGTCCAGAACCCGCATGGCGCTGCCCTCCTTCAGCAGGGCAAAGAGCGCCACCAGCGCCAGCGCCACGTCCGCGATGTAGTAGGCGCTGAAGCCGGCGAACCACTGCCGTCCGCTCTGGAGACCCAGATAGGGCGGGAAAATCACGTTGCCGGCGCCGAAGAACATGGAAAACAGCGCAAAGCCGATGGTGAGTACGTGCAGAAAACTGCCTTTTTCCTGTTTCATGGCACGCCCTCCTCATTCCGGCCGCTGCCAGCCCCGCCGGAGACCGGCGCGGAAGGCCTCGTCCCGGGCGCGGTTGGCCGCGGCCTCATCCCGGTTGGAGCCGGTGTCGCGGTTTTTCAGCCACAGGAAGTAGGCGAGGATGGTCAGCACTACGATGCCCGCCGCGGTCAGCAGGATGCCGAAGCCGTCGCCGGAGAAGGCACGCACGCCGTCTGCGGCAGGGAAGACCATGTCCGCCGCGCCGAAGAGGAAGATCACCACGATCAGCGCCGGGGTCACGATGCGGAGCATGACGCCCACAAAACCGGAGAACCGCTCCGACTTCGGCAGCTTCCAGCCCACGGCCAGACAGGCGCCCAGAGCGCCCAGCGGCATCAGCAGCGTGTTGGTGACGCCGTCCAGCAGCTCCAGCAGATTGCGTCCGAAGAGCTTCAGAGCGCTGCTGCCGCCGTTCACATCCAGCCCCAGACTGATGCCCACCGGCACCGAGAGAGCCAGACAGACCAGCACCACGATGCTCACGGCCCGGGTGCGGGCCACCTTGTGCCGCTGGATGATGAACTGGGTCACCACCTCCAGGATGGAGATGATGCTGGTGAGCGCCGCGATGGCGGTCATGGTGAAGAACAGCAGGCTGATGATCTGCCCCACAGTGCCCAGTCCCGCAAAGACCATGGGCAGCGTGATGAACATCAGACCCGCGCCGCCCATGCCCAGGGCGGAGAGGGACTCCCCGGAGACCGCCGCATAGTGGAACAGCGCCGGGAAGATCGCCAGGCCGGAAAGGAAGGTCAGCAGACCGTCCAGCAGGCAGACCACCACGGTGGAGTGGGCCAAATCCACGGTCTTGCCGGAGTAAGAGCCGTAGGTAATCATGGCGCCGCAGCCCAGAGACAGGGAGAAAAACGCCTGGCCCATGGCCGAGAGGATGCCCGCGCCGGAGAGCTTGGAGAAGTCCGGCTGCAGATAGAAGGCCAGCCCCTCCTTCACGCCCTCGCCCAGCAGCAGGGAGACGCAGCTGATCACAATCAGGATCATCAGCATGGTGGGCAGCAGGAGCTTCGCGGCCTTTTCGATGCCGTTTCGCACACCGGCGATGACGATGGCCGCCGCCGGCAGGGCAAAGACCACTGTGTGGAGAATCACGTCGCCGATGTTCCCGGCGAAGGGCCCATAGTTCCCGGCATTGCCCACGAAGGAGCCCAGGGCGTACTTCACGGTGTAGCCGCCCAGGACGAGATAATAGCACATGATCATGGCCGGAATCACCACGACCAGGAGACCCAGCCAGCCCAAGCGGGGAGATACCGCCTTATAGGCCGATACCGTGTTGGCCTGGCTGCGGCGGCCAATGGTGAACTCCGCCAGCATGGCCACGGCGCCCACCAGCAGGATACAGGCCAGATAGACAAACAGATAGGCAGCGCCGCCGTTGGCGCTGGTCTTGTAGGGGAAGCCCCAGAGGTTTCCCAGTCCAACCGCCGAACCCGCCGCGGCCAGCTCAAAGCCGATGCGCGTGCCGAATCCGGGACGTTTTTGATTCATGCCGTCACTTCCTTTTTTGATATCACCCAATTCATTGTGGGTTTTGCACAATGTCCTACCGATTGCATCATATCGTAATAGTAAAAAATGCACAAGGAAATATATACCAATCGCGATTCTTGATTTTCATGCCATGGATTATTCTTTTTAAAGACTTTCTTGCGCAATCACGATCGATTTGCTATACTCAAGGAAAGTTCAGTCGGGAGGAAAAAATCATGACCCCAGACATCCGCCCCGGGCGGTATCGCCATTTCAAGGGCAACGAATACGAGGTGCTGTTCACCGCCACCCACTCCGAAACCGGGGAGCCCATGGTGGTCTACCGGGCGCTCTATGGTGAGGGCGGCCTCTGGGTGCGGCCCGCGTCCATGTGGAACGAGACCGTGGAGCGGGACGGACATACCTATCAAAGATTCACCCGCATCGACGAAGGATAAAGGAGGATTATCCATGCTGGATCTGCCCATTACCATCAATCAGCTCCAACTGAAAAACCGGCTGGTGATGCCGCCCATGCACTCCGGCCTCGCCACCGAGGGCGGCGGCGTGACGGAGGCCCTGGCCGTCTATTACGCCGAGCGCACGAAATTCAGCGCGCCTGGCCTCGTCATCATGGAGCACACCTGCATCACCGAGGCGGGCCGGGCCTCCCACACCCAGCTCTCCATCGCCGATGACAGCCGCATCGACGGCCACCAGCGCCTCACCGACGCCATCCACGAGGCCGGCGGAAAGGTGATCTTACAGTTGAACCACGCCGGCGCCTGCGCCCAGCCTCTGGAGCCCTGCGACCGGGTCTCCTCCAGCGCGGTGCAGATGCCGCTGAAAAAGCTGGACCGCGGCATGGCCAGAGCCCTGATCAAAGACGAGATTCTGTATCTGCAGGAGCGCTATGTGCTGGCGGCCCGCAGAGCCATGAAGGCCGGATATGACGGCGTGGAGATCCACAGCGCCCACGGCTACCTGCTGGACCAGTTCTATTCGCCGCTGATGAACCATCGCGACGACGAATACGGTCCCCAGTCCATCGAAAACCGCACCCGCTTCCTGCGGGAGGTCTTTGCCGCGGTGCGCTCCGAGCTGGGAGCGCACACGCCCATGGCCGTGCGGCTGGGCGGCGCGGACTATCTTCCCGGCGGTGCCACGGAGGAGGACGCCGTGGAGGCCTGCAGGCTGCTGGAATCTGCGGGCGTCGATCTGCTGGACCTCTCCGGCGGCATGTGCTCCTTCGACCGCCCGGACTGCACGGAGCCCGGCTACTTCGGCTCCATGACGGAGAAGATCAAGGCCGCGGTCAAGGTTCCGGTGCTGCTTACCGGCGGCGTGAAAACCGTCGCGGATGCCCAGCGGCTGCTCCAGGAAGGGAAGAGCGATCTCATCGGCGTGGGCCGCGCCCTCTTCCGGGATGCCCACTGGAGAGAGAACAACTGAAAACACAAACCCACCTTCCAGGAACAGAAGGTGGGTTTTCGCTGTTATTCAAAAATTTTATGTAAACCGTTTCTTGCGCATATACTCCACGGTACGGTAGAGGGTAGTGCCATGGGTGAGCTCCTCCCGGTGGCCGTAGAAATCCAGCTGGTACTGCCGACCCAGGGCCTCCAGCTCGCGCTTCAGTTCCGCCTCCGGGTCCCGGACGGGGTGCGCCTCGAAGCCCTCGATGGTCAGCTGCTCGGTGTAGTCTTCGGAGAGGTGATAGAGTCCCACGCCCACCAGCCGCACCGGCTGCTGCGTCACCTGATCCAGCAGCTCCGCCGCCTCCCGATAGATGGTCATGGCGTCCTCCACGGTGTTGTCGAAGGCCTTGGAGCGGGTGATGCTCTTCATGTTGCCGTAGGTGAGTTTTAAGCTGACGCCGCGCCCGTGCAGTCCATAGCGCTTCGCCCTTGCCTCCACCGCCATGGCCAGGAGCAGCAGCACCTGCTTGAGAAAGGCGAAGCTGTTCACATCCGCCTGGAAGGTCAGCTCCCGGCTGATGGACTTGGCGTCCTGAATCCGATAGGGCGTGACCTTGCGCTCGTCGATGCCGAAGGCCAGATCGGTGACCCATTGCCCCTGCTTGCCCAGCAGGGAGATCACCGCCTCCCGGTTTTGGCGCACATCCCGCACGGTGCGGATGCCCGCCTGGTGCAGACGCTCGGCGGTCTTCGCGCCCACGGTGTAGAGGACCCGCACGTCCCGGTCGATGATTAAGTTTACATAATCTTCTGCCGTCGGGATCTCAAAATATCCGTCGGGCTTCTTTTCCTCGCTGGCGGTCTTGGCGGCGGTCTTGGAGTAGGCCACGCCCACGGAACAGGTGAGCCCCACTTCGGCGCGGGTGCGCTCCTTGATGGCACGGGCGAACTCCCGGGCTCGGTCAAAGGTGCCCGCGGTCTCCGTCACGTCGAGATAGGCCTCGTCCAGAGCGATGTATTCCGCTGCGGTGGCGTATTCGTTCCAGATTTCGTGGAGCTGGTGGGAGACCGCCCGGTATTTTTCAAAGTTCGGGTGCAAATAGATGCCGGCAGGGCAGAGGCGGTAGGCGTCCTTGATGTTCATGCCCGAGTGGACGCC
>CAMHRJ010000049.1 GCA_946187475.1 uncultured Clostridia bacterium
TGGCCGTTCGGGGCGAGGGCGACCCGAATGCGCCGGAGGGCGCCTATCAGCAGGCCATCGGCATTCTGTATACCGTGGCATATACCCTGAAAATGAGCTACAAGACGGACCACCGGATCGAAGGATTTTTCGAATATGTGGTTCCGCCGCTGGAGGGCTTCTGGTATCAGCCGGGCGTCCGGGGCTTTGACGCCGCGCGGAAAGATCAGTTTCACTGGCTCTCCGTCATCCGCCTGCCGGATTTCATCACCCGGGCAGACTTTGACTGGGCGGTGGAGACGGCGGAAAAGAAGAAAAAGCTGGACTGCTCCGCTGCGGAGTTTCTCACCGTGCAGGAGGGCCTGTGCGTCCAAATCCTGCACAAGGGGCCCTTCGATTCGGAGTCTGCCAGCGTTTTGAAGATGGAGCAGTACGCAAAAGCGCAGGGCTATGTCGTGGACCTGAACGATCAGCGCCTGCACCATGAGATCTACCTCTCCGACGCCCGCCGGGTGTCGCCGGAGAACTGGAAAACCGTGATCCGGCACCCCATCCGAAAACCCTGAAGCATGCAGCCACGGAGGCGATCCGATGCAGAACAAAACCTATATCGCCATTGATCTCAAGTCCTTCTACGCCTCTGTGGCCTGTGTAGATCGGGGGCTCGACCCGCTGACCACCCATCTGGTGGTGGCGGACGCCTCCCGCACGGAAAAGACCATCTGTCTCGCCGTCACCCCGGCGCTGAAGGCCCACGGGATCTCCGGCCGGGCCCGGCTGTTCGAGGTGGTGCAGCGGGTGGACCAGGTGAACGCCCAGCGCCGCCGGAAGGCCCCGGGCGGCGTCCTCACGGGCAGAGCCACGGACGCCGTCACCCTGCGCTCCGACCCTGGCTACGCGCTGGACTACATCGTCGCCCCGCCGGAGATGGCCCATTACATGGAGGTCAGCACCCAAATCTATCAGATCTATCTGAAATATGTCGCGCCGGAGGACATCTTCGTCTATTCCGTGGACGAGGTGTTCATCGACGCCACGCCCTATCTGGCCGCCCGGCGGCAGAGCGCCCATGACTTTGCCATGACCATGATCCGGGACGTGCTGCAGACCACAGGCATCACCGCCACGGCCGGCATCGGTCCCAATCTCTATCTCTGCAAGATCGCCATGGACATCTATGCCAAGCGCCAGCCGGCGGATCGGGACGGTGTCCGCATCGCGGAGCTGACGGAGCGCAGCTTCCGGGAGCATCTTTGGGAGCATCAGCCCCTGACGGACTTCTGGCGGCTGGGCCCGGGCTATGCCCGGCGACTCAACGCCGCCGGCCTCTATACCATGGGCGACGTGGCCCGCTATTCCATCGACCACGCGGATGCGCTTTATAAGATGTTCGGCGTCAACGCGGAGCTGCTCATCGACCACGCCTGGGGCTGGGAGAGCTGCACCATGCAGGACGTCAAGGCCTATCGCCCCCGCTCCAACTCCCTCAGCTCCGGCCAGGTGCTGAGCCGGCCCTACGCCTTCGGTGAGGCCCGGACCGTGGTCTGGGAGATGACCGATCTCCTGGCGCTGGATTTGGTGAAGAAGGGTCTCGTCACCGATCAGATCGAGCTGACCGTGGGCTATGACATTTCCGCCGCTGCAAATTATAAAGGTGCGCTGAAAAAGGATTACTATGGCCGCATGGCGCCGAAGGGCGCCCACGGGTCGCAGAATCTGGGCGCCGCCACCAACTCCGCCAAAGCGCTGCTGGAGGCCATGATGGCGCTCTATGACCGGATTGTGGACCCGAAGCTCCCGGTGCGGCGGATGTATGTGGTGGCAAACCGCATCGTTCCTGCGGAAGCCCAGTCGGAACCCATCTGTGAGCAGCTGGATCTGTTCACCGATCCGGAGGCGGAGCGCCGTCAAAAGGCAGAGCAGGAACGGGAGCAGCGCCGCCAGCAGACAATCCTGCGCATTCGGGACCGCTACGGCAAGAACGCGATTCTGAAAGGGAAAAATTTCGAGCCGGGCGCCACCGCCATCGAGCGCAACGCCCAGATTGGAGGACACCGCGCATGAGTACGCGCTATGACGATATCATCGACCGCCCCCGGGTCATCACACCGGGACACAAGGCCATGACGCCGGAAAACCGGGCGGCCCAGTTTGCGCCCTTCGCGGCCCTGACGGGCTATGACGCCGCGGTGCTGGAGGCCGGACGCTGCACCGAACAGCGCATCGAGCTGGACGAGGGCAGCAGGGAAGCCCTGGACCGCCGCTTTCAGCTCCTGCGGGATCACATCCTCGAGCTGCCGAAGATCACCGTGACCTACTTCATCCCCGATCAGCGCAAGTCCGGCGGCGCCTACCACACCGTCACGGGCCACGCAAAGCGCATTCGTCTCTATGAGAAAACGTTGGAATTGCAATGTGGTCTGTCGATTCCGCTGCCGGAGATCATCGACCTCCAGGGGCCGTGTTTTGCACCGCTGGAGGCCTATTGAACAAAATTGGATTTACAGAATTTTACACAACGAAATGCGCCATTCTTGTGCATTATGCACAAGAATGGCGCATAAATTCTGGTGTGCAAAAGCAGCAGAAATTTGATACAATAAATCTAATGTGAGAAGTGATAAAGTGTGATAGAAAACAAAGAAAAGGGAGGATCATACATATGGCAAACATCAGTGATATTACCCGCAACGCATGGATGCTCAAAGGCCCCCTGGCAAAGAGAGGCTACGACTGGTGGTGGCACAATTTCACCGCCATCGACGCCGAGACCGGCGAGGAAAAGCCCTTCTATGTGGAGTTCTTCACCTGCAACCCGGCCCATGCCAAAGATGAGCCGGTCATCGTCTGGAACCGGCCCGACGCCCAGAAGCGCGGTGAGCGCCCGTCCTATCTGATGGTAAATGTGGGCACCTGGGGCAAGGAGAAGGCGCAGATGCACCGTTTCTTCGCCTGGAAGGACGTGCGTATTTCTCCCGTGACGCCCTATTCCATCGACGCAGACGACTGTTTCTGCTCTGAGACGGAGACTCGCGGCAGCATCCACATCACCGAGGCGGAGGCCAAGGCCCATCCCGAGTGGATGTGCGACGCCGGCGATGTGAAGTGGAATCTCAAAATCCAGAAGGATATCTCCTTCCATGTGGGGTACGGCGCCAGCAAGATCTTCCGGGACATCAACTCCTTCGAGATGTTCTGGCACGCTGAGGGCATGAAGACCTATTTCACCGGCGAGGTGGAATTCAACGGCCGGAAGTACACCGTCTCTCCCGAGACCTGCTACGGCTACGCCGACAAGAACTGGGGCGGCGACTTCACCAGCCCCTGGGTCTGGCTCTCCAGCAACAACCTGGTCAGCAAAAAGACCGGCAAGCAGCTGAAAAACAGCGCCTTTGAGATCGGCGGCGGCCGCCCGAAGATTTTCTTCTACGCTCTGGAGCGCAAGCTGCTGGGCCAGTTCTTCTACGAGGGCAAGAACTACGAATTCAACTTCTCCAAGTTCTGGACCGGCAGCCAGACGAAGTTCGACTGCTGGGAGACTGAGGACGAGATCCACTGGCATGTGGTGCAGACCACCTTCACCGCCAAGATGGATTCTCAGATCGTCTGCAAGAAGGCCGACATGCTGAACATCAATTACGAGGCGCCCAACGGAACCAAACGCCACAATCGCCTTTGGAACGGCGGCAACGGCACGGGCGTCATCAAGCTCTATCGCCGCATCGGACCGGCATTCAAGCTCATCGACGAGGTCGAAGCGAAAAACATCGGCTGCGAATTCGGTGAGTACGATAAATGACGCATTGTGTCATTTATCATTTCCCGCGCTGACGCGCGGTTCCGATTAAAACTATTGGGAGGGGAAACCCATCCCCTCCCAAACCCTCCCCATGCGATACGAAATCCTATTTCTATAATTGACAGGTATCAAATTCTAAGGAGTTAAAACATATGATCAATGGAAAAAGAATTGTTTTGACCGGCGCCAGCAGCGGCATCGGTCTGGAGGTTCTGAAGCTTCTGGCGGAGGGCACGGACAACGTCATCCTGGCCGCCAGCCGCCACGCGGTGGAAAAGCTCACGGGCTTTGCCCCCAATGTCGTCCCCTTTGACTGCGACGTCAGCAGCGCGGAGGGTATCGAAAAGCTCTTCGCCCAGGCTGAGAGCATGTTCGAGAAGATCGACATTTTCTACGCCAACGCGGGCTTCCCGTATTACGAGCGCTTTGATTATCTCGACTGGGAGCGCGTGGAGAAGATGTTCCGCACCAACACCTTCGCCCCCATGTATACCTACTCCCGCTATCTCAAGCATCTGAACGGTCGGGAAGGTCACCTGGCCATCACCGTCAGCGCCATCGGTCAGATGGCCATGCCGGGCTACGCGGTCTACAGCGCCAGCAAGTTTGCCACCCAGGGCTTCCAGCAGGCGGTCCGTGTGGAGAAGCCCGATACCCTGAAGATGACCTGCCTCTATCCCGTGGCCACCAACACAAACTTCTTCGTGGTGGCTGCCGACGGCGAGAAGTTTGAAAAGCCCTTCCCGGTCCAGGCGCCGGACGTGGTGGCCCGGAAGATGGTCGCCGGCATCGAAAAGGGCAAGAAATACGTCTCACCCTGCTTCCTGTTCGCGGTGAGCAAGGTGCTCATGGGCATCTGCCCGCCCATCCGGACCATCTACTGGAAGCTGGAGTACAACAAACTGCTGCGCTACGAAAAGAAGCAGGCGAAGAAGGGAAATTGAGCCATGGCATATGAACATCTGTTAAGCCCGATGAACATCGGCACCCTGACGATCAAAAACCGCACGGTGATGACCGCCGCCGAGATGAGTCTCGGCCAGCCCAACGGCTGCCCCACGGAGAAGCTCATGGATTACTATGAGGAGCGCGCCAAGGGCGGCGTCGGCCTTATCATTCCCGGCGTCACCCGCGTCAACGACATGGGCGCCGCCTCGACCTACACCCAGCTGGCCATGAGCCAGGATTATCAGATCGAACCCATGCGGGAATTCGTCAAGCGCATCCATCGCCACGGCGCGAAGCTGGGCATCCAGCTCCATCACCCGGGCCGTCAGGGATACTCCAGCTCTACCAACTCGCTGCCCCTGGTCATTCCCATCGTGAAGCGCTTCCCGAAGGTGCTCGACGGCATCTTCAAGTGCACGCCGCTGCTGCTGGGCATGGAGGAAAAGAAGCTCATCTGGTCCGTCCAGGCTCCCAGCAAGGTAGAGCTTGCCAACCACGGTGCCATGCGCATGCATGCCATGAGCAACAAGGAAGTCAAGAAGCTCATTCAGGATTTCATCGAGGCTGCGGTCCGCTGCCAGAAGGCGGGCGTGGACCTGGTGGAGCTCCACGGCGGCCACGGCTACATGATCCAGCAGTTTTTGAGCCCCAACACCAACCACCGCACGGACGAGTACGGCGGCAGCTTCGAAAACCGCATGCGCTTCGTCACCGAGATCATCCAGGGCATTCGCGAGCGCTGCGGCAGAGATTATCCGCTGATGGTCCGTCTCACCGCCGACGAGATGTATGATAAGATCGGCTTCCCGGACAAGGGCTATCATCTGGACACCGGCAAGCGCATCGCTGTGGAGCTGGAGAAGCTGGGCGTGGACGCCATCAACGTCACCAGCGCCTGCTATGATGTCTACAACCGCTGGCTGGAGCCCACCAGCTACGAGCCCGGCTGGCGCGCCTATCTGGCCAAGGAGATCAAATCCGTGGTCAATATCCCCGTGGTTGCTGCGAACTTCATCCGCTCGCCCGAGCAGGCCGAGCAGCAGATCGCCGACGGCTGGCAGGACTTCATGGGCTCCGCCCGCACCTTCATCTGTGACCCTCACTGGGTGCAGAAGCTGGAAGAGGGCAGACGGCCCGAGGTGCAACGCTGCATCGGCTGCCTGCACTGCATTTCCTCCTTCATGACCAACGCCAAGGTGGGCAAGTCTGGCGAGTGCGCCCTGAACCCCGCTGTGGGCATCGAGCGAAAAGACCACGATCTGCCTCGGGATATGGAAGGCAAGCGCGCCGTGGTCGTGGGCGCGGGCCCTGCGGGCTTCATGGCCGCCATGACCCTCAAGCGCCGGGGCTGCGACGTGATTTTGCTGGAAAAGGAAGTGGAGCCCGGCGGACAGGTGAACACCGCTGCCAGCTGCATCCTGAAGGATAAGCTCCACTGGTGTATCGAGGACTACATGGCCCAGGCGGAAGCCATGGGCGTCTCCCTCTGCTTCGGTGTCGAGGCCACACCCGAGAACATCGCCGAGCAGAAGCCCGATCTGGTGCTTCTTGCCACCGGCGGCAGCGCGCTGGTGCCCGGGAAGCTCCCCGGCGTCACAAATGCCAACGTCTGCACCGCTCCGGAGATCATCCTCGGCCAGCGCAAGAGCCAGGGCAAGCGCGCTGTGGTCATCGGCAGTGGCATGACCGGTCTGGAGACCTCCGAGTTCCTGTGCCAGCAGGGCTGCGAGGTCACCGTCATCGAGATGGCGCCGGAGATCGCCCCCGGTACCTGGTTCCAGCTGGTGGACGACGAGATGGAACGTCTGCAGCCCCACGGCGTGAAGTTCATGGCCGGCACCAAGCTTCTGGAGATCAAGCCCGACGGCGTGGTCGTGGAGAATGTGAAGTCCGGCAAGCAGGAGTTCCTCCCGGCGGAGGATGTGGTGCTCAGCATGGGCGTTCGTCCGGACCAGTCCCTGAAGGGGAAACTCGAGGAGGCCATGCCGAATCTCCCGGTCTATCTGATCGGCGACGCGGTCAAGAGCGGCACCATCGCCAACGCGGTGCACAGCGCTTACGATACCGTCATCAGCATTCATTAACATCTCATATCGCCCCGATGAACGCAGTTCATTGGGGCGATTTTTTCTGTTTTGGAGCATCATTTTGAAGGGATTCCTGTGCAATTTGCAGGAATTCATTTTTTTGTGGCTTTTTTCTTGCAAAATGGCAGGAAAATGATTAGAATAAAATCACATGATATTTCGCACGGAAATCGTGCTTTTTTCAATTTTTGGGGGCAATATGAAAGGGAAAGATAAAAAAGATATCCTGTCTGTCCTGGAACAGCGGCTCAGCAGCTTTTCCAAGGGGCAGCGGGTCATTGCGCGTTTTATTCTGGAGAATTATGATAAAGCCGCCTTTATGACCGCGTCCCGTCTGGGCGAGGCCGTGGGCGTCAGCGAGTCCACTGTGGTGCGGTTTGCCGCCGAGCTGGGCTACCGGGGCTATCCCGGCATGAAAAAGGCGCTGCAGGAGATCGTCCGCAACCGGCTCACCGCTGTGGAGCGTATCGAATCTGCAGAGAACACCGTGGACACCCAGGATGTGCTGAAGGCTGTTTTGCGGGCCGACGTCAGCAACCTCCAGGCCACTCTGGACGAGATCGATCAGGTGAGCTTCAATGCCGCTGTAGACCTGATCTGCTCTGCCCGGAGAATCTACATCATCGGCATGCGCACCAGCACCACGTTGGCGAAATTTTTCTGGTTCTATCTGAATCTCCTGCGGGAAAACGTCTTTGTCATCCAGGACACCGCCGCCTCCGAGGCCTACGAGCAGATGCTCCGGGTGCAGGAGGGGGACTTGGTCATCGGCATCAGCTTCCCGCGCTATTCCCAGCGCACCGTGGACGCGGTGAAGTTCGCTGCCGGACGCGGCGCCGGGACCCTGGGCATCACGGACGTGAAGTCTTCGCCTTTGAGCGAGCTGACCGGCGTCTGCCTCTATGCCAAGAGCGAGATGGTCTCCTTCCTGGACTCTCTGGTGGCACCCATGGGCCTCTTGAATGCCCTGATCGTGGCCATTGGCCTGCGCAACCGGGACCAGACCTTCCAGAACTTCCGCATGCTGGAAGAGATCTGGGCTGACCACAGTGTGTATCAGAGCAATGAGAGCTGATGTGGTCGTAATCGGCGGCGGTGCCGCCGGCATGATGTGCGCCTATACCGCTGCCTGCGGTGGCAGCGAGGTCATTCTTCTGGAACCCAACCGCCAGCTGGGCCGCAAGGTCCGCATCACCGGCAAGGGCCGCTGCAACGTCACCAACAACTGTGACGTGAAGACCGTTCTGGCAAACATCCCTGGTGACGGGCGGTTTCTCTACAGCGCATTGAGCAAGTTTTCCACCCAGGACACCATGACCTTCTTTGAGTCTTTGGGCGTGCCGCTGAAAACCGAGCGGGGCAACCGGGTGTTCCCGGTCTCCGATCATGCCAATGACATTGCCGATACTCTGGCGGACGCTCTGGTTTCCGCCGGCGTCCGTGTGGTGCAGGGAAGTGCCAAAGGACTGGCCATCGAGCAGGGGAGGGTCGCTGGGGTCTCCGCCACCGTGGGGCGCATTGACTGCGACGCCGCGGTGCTCTGCACCGGCGGCTGCTCCTATCCCGGCACCGGCTCCACCGGTGACGGTTTCCGCTTCGCCAGACAGCTGGGCCATACCGTAACGCCGCCTCGGCCCTCTCTGGTGCCGTTGGAGTCTGACGATCCCTGCTGCGGCGAGATGCAGGGCTTTTCTCTGCGCAACGTGGTGCTCACGGCCTTCGACGAGAGCGGCAAGAAGCTCTATTCCGAGCTGGGAGAAATGCTCTTTACCCACTTCGGCGTCTCCGGTCCGCTGGTGCTCTCCGCCAGTGCCCATCTGCGGGACTTCCAAAATCACCGGTACCATCTAGAGATCGACCTGAAGCCCGGACTGGACGAAAAGAAGCTGGACGCCCGGGTCCTCCGGGACTTCGAGAAATACGCCAACCGGGAGTTTAAAAACGCCCTGTTCGATCTGGCAGGCCGGGCTATGATCCCGGTGCTGGTGGAGCGCAGCGGCATTCCGCCGGAGCAGAAGGTGAACACCATCACCCGGGAGCAGCGCCATACCCTGGTGCAGCTGCTCAAGCATTTTGAATTAGCCATCTCCGGGACACGCCCCATCGAAGAGGCCATCATTACCTCCGGCGGCGTCAATCTCAAGGAGGTGGACCCCCGCACCATGCAGTCCAAGCTGGTGCCGGGCCTCTATTTTGCCGGCGAAGTGCTGGATCTGGACGCCTACACCGGCGGCTTCAATCTGCAGATCGCCTGGAGCACCGGCTATGCCGCTGGCCTCGCATTACAGAAATACTAGGAGTTTGACAACCATGTCCAAACACATTTCCGTCGCCATCGACGGTCCTTCCGGTGCCGGGAAGAGCACCATTGCACGGGCTGCGGCCAAGCGCTTCGGCCTGATCTATGTGGACACCGGCGCCATGTACCGCACAGTGGCTCTGGCCGTTCACCGCATGGGCGCCGACTGCGCCGACAAAGACGCCGTCCTACCGCTGCTGCCTGCTATCCAAATCGGCATGGACTATGATGAGCACGGCGTCCAGCGGATGCTGCTGGCGGGGGAGGACGTCTCCGACGCCATCCGTACCCCGGAGAACTCCACCCGGGCCTCCCAGGTGAGCGCTTTTCCGGAGGTTCGCGCCTTCCTTATGGATACCCAGCGCAACTTCGCGAAGGAAAACAGCGTCGTGATGGATGGACGTGACATCGGCACCGTGGTGCTGCCGGAAGCCACGCTGAAGCTCTTTCTCACCGCCAGCGCGGAAAAGCGTGCCCAGCGCCGCTGCCTGGAGCTTCAGGAAAAGGGCATGGACGTTCAGTTCGAGCAAGTCCTCAAGGACATCGAACAGCGGGATTATAACGACACCCATCGTGCCGCGGCGCCTTTGAAAAAAGCCGATGACGCCATTGAAATCGACACCAGCGATCTGACTCTGGAGCAGAGCATCGACGCCGTCTGCGCTGAGATCTCCCGCGTTCTGGAGCGGGGAAAGCTCTATATTGCAAAGAGTGCCGGCTTCTGCTTCGGCGTCAGCCGCAGCGTAAAGTTGGCGGAGGAAATGCTCAGCAACGAGCCGTCCTGTTGCAGCTTCGGCGAGCTGATCCACAACGCCGATGTGGTGCAGCGTCTGGAGCAGCGGGGGCTGCGGGTGGTAAGCGATCCGTCGGAGGTCCACGCCGGCGATGCGGTCATCGTCCGCTCCCACGGCATCACCAAGGCGGTCTATGACAGCCTCTGCGCCACTGGCGCCAAGGTCATCGACGCCACCTGTCCCAAGGTCAAGCGCATCCATCAGCTGGTGGCCGAGGCTTCCGAAGAGGGAAGACGGCCCATCATCGTGGGCGCTGCGGACCACCCCGAGGTGCAGGCCATTTGCGGCTGGTGCACGGACCCGGTGGTGGTCGCGGACGCCAAAGAACTCGCGGAAAAGTTACATTCCGGCGAGATTGACCCCACTTCTCCCATCACCATGGTCATCCAGACCACCCAGACCCAGGAAAAGCTCGCGGACTGTAAAAATTTATTAAAAAAAGAGTGTACAAACGCAAAAATCTATGATACAATATGTGGTGCGACATCTACACGGCAGGCAGAAGCCGAACAGCTGGCCCGCAAATGCGACGCCATGGTGGTTATTGGCGGCAAACACAGCGCCAACAGCCGTCATCTGTTCGAAATCTGCAGCGAGCACTGTGGACATGTCCAGTTTATTGAAAATTTAGCGCAGCTTGACTTGAGCGCGTTAGACCATGTGCAGACTGTTGGACTCACCGCCGGAGCCTCGGTCCCCGCATGGATCATTAAGGAGGTAAAAGAAACCATGACTGACGAAATTCTGAGCGAAGAGACTGTGGAGACCCCAATCGAGGCTCCCGTGGAAGCCCCTG
>CAMHRJ010000050.1 GCA_946187475.1 uncultured Clostridia bacterium
ATAGCCCATGAGCTCGCCGTGATAGTGGCCGAACTGATCCCAGTGCGGCTCGACGCGGCCGCCGAAGCGAACCTCCACCGCGTCCTCATAGCGCGGGACGAGCCAGCCCTCAGCCGCGGTGCGCCAATTGTCGGCGACCTCGATCTGCTTGCCGTTTTCGATCTTCTGGCGGAACATGCCCAGCTCATAGCAGAGGCTGTAGCCCGTGGCGGGGATGTCCTGGGTGGCCATACTGTCCATGTAGCAGGCAGCCAGACGGCCCAGACCACCGTTGCCCAGACCGGCGTCCGGCTCGGCCTCGAAGATGTCAGAGGCGCTGCGGCCCATGTCCTCCAGGGCGCCGCACAGCGCTTCCGAGACGCCCAGGTTGAAGGCGTTCTTCATCAGCGAGCGGCCCATGAGGAACTCCATGGACAGATAGTGCACCTCGCGCTTGGGCGCCTGCCGCTCCTCGAAAGCCAGCACACGGCTCATAATCTCGCGGATGACAATGGCGCTGGCCTGGAAGACCTGGGTGTCCGTGGCCTCCAGAGCCGTGACACCGAAGTGGGCGCAAAGCTTATCCTCGATGGCGCTGCGCAGCTCGTCGCGGGAGATCTCGTTGGTCATACTACTCATGTTTGCAAAATCCTTTCCTGAAATGGAATATGACACAGCCTTCGGACAAATGAGCCCTGGGCTGGTATCTGCATCAAAAGCCCGGTTTCCTCTCAGAAGCGGGTATTTGTCTCCGTCGATCGGAAACACATATCCGCCGCTGAAAAACACCCCTCCAAAACTCAGTCATCCCGCACCTGCAAAAACAGGTGCGGGATGAACCTAAGCAAAAAGGTTATTTTTGAATCGCTTACAGCTTGCTGCCTTTCGGAATGACCAGGGGCAGCTTCTCACCGCCGGCCAGGGTCACGTAGTCAGAGACCGCGACATCCTTGTCGGCAATGATGAACTTCAGCGAGGCGCCTGCGCCCACGACGGTGTCCTGCATGAGGATGCAGTTTTCCAGCACCGCGCCGGGCGCCACGCGGACGCCGCGGAAGAGGATGCAGTTTTTCACGGTGCCCTCGATGTAGCAGCCGTCGGCAATGAGGCTGTTTTCCACCGTGGCATCCACGCCGTAGTAGGTGCTGACGTCGGAACGCTCCTTGGTGCGCACCGGGCGGTCCTCCGGGAAGAGGTCGGCTCTCGGTCCCGCCTTCAGCATATCCATGCTGGACTCGAAATAGTCCGCGACGGAGTCGATGCGGCGGATGTAGCCGTCGTGCATGTAGACGTCCATCTCCCCGCCCTGGGCCAGATAGGCCGCCAGGCAGTCCCGATGAAAGTGGAAGCGGTTTTCCGCCTCGCACTGATCCAGCAGAGACAGGAGGGTATCCTTGCGGACGATGTAGAGCTCCGTGGCCAGGACGCCCTGGCTGCCGTCGGTCTGGCGGAAGAGCACCTTCTCGGCCTTGCCGTCTGCCTTCTGGGTGAGACGGTAGTGGACGGCCTTGGGCACGTAGTTGGAGCAGATGGCGGTGATACCGCAGCCGGAGACCATGTGCTGGCGCACGGCAGCGGTGAGATCCACGTTGCAGATCACGTCCGCGGGATAGAGCACGATGTGCTCCTGGGGAATGCTGCGGACGTAGCGGATGACGCCGTTCAGCGCCTCGGCAGTGCCGATGTAGTCGCCTTCATGATGGGTGCCGAAGGGCGGCAGCAGACGCAGACCGCCGCGGCTGCGGGAGATGTCCCAGGCTTTGCCGCCGGCCACATGGTCCAGCAGGGACTGGTAGTCCCGCTGCATGATGACGCCCACGTCGCGGATGCCCGCGTTGGACAGACTGGAGAGGGCAAAGTCGATGAGACGATAGCGCCCGGCGAAGGGCAGCGAAGCGTTGGTACGGTTGCGGCTCAGATCGCCGAGGGCCGGCGAGCTGTGGTAAGCATAGACGATACCATGGACATTCTTCATGACTGCACCTCCTGACTGTCGTAGATCATGGCGCTGGCGGGAACCTTGGCGCCGGCAGGCACACGGACGTCGGGTCCGACGGTGGCAACGCCCCAGGCGTCGCTGCCGTCCGGCTGCTCGCCCACATGGGCGCCCGCGCCCACCACGGCGCGCTCGCCGAGGATGGCGTATTCCACCACAGCGCCGGGCTCCACCACGGCGCCGGGCATGAGCACGCTGTAGCTCACCTTCGCGCCCGCGCCCACGGTGACGTTGGCGGAGAGGACGGAGTTGTCGATGCGGCCGTCAATGTCGCAGCCCTCGGTGACGATGGAGTGCTCAATGTGCGCGTTCAGGCCCGCGTAGTGGGGCGGACGAATGGGGCTGCGGGCCCGGATGGGCCAGTTGGCGTCGAAGAGGTTCAGGCTGGTGTTGCCCAGCATGTCCATGTTGGCGTCCCAGAGACTGGTGATGGTGCCCACGTCGCGCCAGTAACCCTCGAAGCGGTAGGGCAGCAGCTTTTCGCCGTCGGCGAGCATCTTCGGGATGATGTTCTTGCCGAAATCCTTGTCGGAGTCCGGGTCGTTCTCATCGTCGATCAGCGCCTGGCGCAGCTTCTTCCAGTTGAAGATGTAGATGCCCATGGAGGCCAGATCGCTCTTGGGATGGGCGGGCTTCTCCTCAAACTCCTCGATGAAGCCGTCGGGGCCGACGTTCATGATGCCGAAGCGAGTGGCCTCCTCCATGGAGACCTGGATGACCGCGATGGTGCAGGCGGCGTCCGCCTCCTGGTGGGCGCGGAGCATCTTGGCGTAGTCCATTTTGTAAACATGGTCGCCGGAGAGGATCAAGACGTTGTCCGGGTCATACATCTCGATGAAGTCGATGTTCTGGTAGATGGCATTGGCGGTGCCGCTGAACCAGGAGCCCTTCTCCCCCGCGCTCTGGTACGGCGGGAGAATGTAGACGCCGCCGTCCTCGGTGTCCAGATCCCAGGGCTGACCGCTGCCGACGTAGCGGTTGAGCTGCAGGGGCTGATACTGCGTCAGTTGCTGAGCGGGAAATCAATGATGCGGTACTTGCCGCCGAAGGGCATGCCGGGCTTGGCCACCTTCGCCGTGAGCGCGTAGAGACGCGAGCCCTGTCCGCCGGCAAGCAGCATGGCGATACAGTTCTTCTTCAGTGTAACCACTCCTTCCCGACCATGCAGCGCATGGTCGTTATTTTCCTTGTTCTCTAGTTTCAGAGGGACTGCCCTCTTATTTCTTCTGGTTATATTTGCTCATGGCCTTGTCGGGGCCATCCTGAATGTAGCTGACGCAGGCCTCGGCCGCGGCCTTGGCAGCATCGCGGATGGTCTCGGCGTCCTGGTTCTGGAAGCTGCCCAGCACCCAGTCGGCCATGTCGTAATCCGGGTGGGGCGGCGCGCCGACGCCCACGCGGATGCGGGGAAACACTTCCGACCCCAGCCGGGAGATGATGCTCTTGAGGCCGTTGTGTCCGCCGGCAGAGCCCTTCTTGCGGATGCGCAGCTGCCCGACAGGAAGACTCACCTCATCCGAAACCACCAAAATCCGCTCAGGCGGGACCTTGTAGAACTTCGCCGCCGGCGCAACCGCGTCGCCGGAGAGATTCATCATGGTCTGGGGCTTCATGAGCAGGACCTTCTGGCCGGCGATCTCCGCCTGACCGGTGAGGGCGTGGAACCGCAGCCGCTGCACCGAGACGCCCAGCTTCTCCGCCAGTGCGTCCGCGGCGAGGAAGCCGGCATTGTGCCGGGTAAAGGCGTAACGCGGTCCGGGGTTGCCCAGAAACACGATCAGCCACTGGACGCCGCCGGGATTGGAAAACAGCATCTTACTCGAACAGCGAGGAGATGCTGACCTCCTCGTAGATGCGGGTGATCGCCTCGGCGAACACCGGCGCCACGGAGAGGTACTTCACCTTTTCGCAGGCGGGCTGATCGGTGGGATACGGGATGGTATCCAGCAGCAGGAGCTCCTGGATGGGGCTCTGCTCCAGACGCTCGATGGCGGGTTTGGAGAGAACGCCATGGGTGGCGCAGGCATAGACGCTCTTGGCACCGCCAACCTCGATGGCAGCGCGGGCCGCGCCGCAGAGGCTGCCGGCCGTGTCCACCAGGTCGTCCAGCAGGATGCAGTCCTTCCCTTCCACGTCGCCGATCAGGTTCATGACCTCAGAATGATTGGCCTTCTCGCGGCGCTTGTCCACGATGGCAAGGCCAAGACCCATCTTCATGGCGAAGGTACGGGCGCGGGCAACGCTGCCCACATCGGGAGAGACGACGACCATATTCTCCGCGCCATAGCCGAAGCGGCGCAGATAGTGAGAGGCAAAGAGCGGAGCACCGAAGAGGTTGTCCACGGGAATGTCAAAGAAGCCCTGGATCTGCAGCGCGTGGAGATCCATGGTGAGCACGCGGTCGGCGCCGGCCTCGGTGATGAGGTTGGCGACCAGCTTCGCGGAGATCGGATCGCGGGCCTTGGCCTTGCGGTCCTGACGGGCGTAACCGAAATACGGGATGACGGCGGTGATGCGGCCGGCAGATGCGCGCTTGAGGGCGTCGATCATGATCAGCAGCTCCATGAGGCTGTCGTTCACCGGCTTGCAGGTGGACTGGACCACAAACACATCCAGACCGCGAACGGGCTCGTTGATGCTGATGGAGCACTCTCCGTCTGCGAAGGAGGTGGCCGTGCAGCTGCCGATGTTCACGCCCAGGTGCTTGCAGATCAGATCCGCCAGCGCAGGGTTGGAGTTGCCGGTGAAAACCTTAATTCCTTTTCCGTGTGCAATCATTTTCTCTACCTCATTTTTACCCAGTATTTACAGAGGCCGGACGTACCTCTGTTTTGTCAATGCTATTATAACAGCAAATTTCACGCTTGGAAAGAGGCGGCTTTCCGATTCTGAACGTTTTTTTTCGTGAAATCTGTGTAATTTGCCCGCAGATCGGGACAGGTGTATCAAAAAACGCTCCGGAACGCGTTCCGGAGCGCAGAGATTATACGGCGTATTTTTCCGAGTAGGCGCGGTAGGCCTGGTTGAAGTCCTCCTGCTGGGAGGCGTTGAGCATCTGGTGATAGGCGTGGGTGTCGGCGCTGTTCTGGGCGGTCTCCATGATCATGAATGCCAGCTTGTTGCAGCGGACGGAGATCTCCTCGTAATTCGACACGATGTCGTTGAAGCTCATGCCCTGCTCGATGGTGCAGGTGCCGGCGCGGAGGCGGTCCACATGGTGGTCGCGCATGGCCTCGCAGATGTTCTCGATGACGGCGGCGATGGCGGCTGTCTGCTTGGCGCTGCCCTGGTTGCGGCCCTCGAAAGCGCGCACGGCGCAGGCCAGGTTCTCCGCCGTGGCGGCCTGGAGCACCTGCAGCTCCTCCTGGGCCGTCTCGGAATAGACGATGCCCTTGGCGTTGACATCCTTGGCAACGTGGGCGATGTTCATGGTGTGGTCGGAGATTCGCTCGAAGTCCGACAGGGCATGCAGGCAGAGGGTGACGTCCTGGTTTTCGGATTCCGTCAGCTCGCCCCGGGAGGCCTTCATGAGATAGGTGCTCACGCCGTCCTCATAGGTGTCGCACTGCTTTTCCAGCCACTCGATCTCGCCGAAGCCGTGGTCAGAGTACTCCTTGAGCAGAGACGTGCAGCGGGAAAGACTGTCGGCGGCGCAGTTGGCCATGTCCTGGATGGCGGTGTGGCACTGGGCCAGGGCCAGGGCGGGATACTGGAGGAAGCGCTCCTCAAGCAGAAGCTCCACTGCCTTGGGCTCGGTGCTCTCGGTCTCCTTCTCCGGCACCAGCTTCAACGTTATGCGCTCCAGGAGCTTGATGGCCGGCGTCATCATGATGACCGTGGCCAGACGGAAGAGGGTGTTGATCAGCGCAAGGTCAACAGCGTTCAGCGTGTGGTTCACAAAAGCGAAGTGGACAAAAGCGTTGACGATGTAGAAGATGGTGCCGCAGAGCACTGCGCCGAGAATGTCGATGACCAGGTGCATCACGGCGGTCCGGCGGGCGTTGATGTCCGCGCCCAGCGCACTCAGCAGCACCGGCAGCGCACCGCCCACGGCCACGCCCAGGATGATGGGATAGGCGTTGGAAAAGGTCAGGCCGCCCGTAACGCTCAGGGCCTGGAGAATGCCGATGGCCGCAGCCGAAGACTGGATGATGGCAGTGAACACCATGCCCACCAGGAAGCCCAGCAAAGGATTGGAGAACTTCGTCAGCATGGAGATAAACTGCTCGCTCTCCTGCAGCGGAGAGACGGCGGCACTCATGGCACTCATGCCCGTCATGAGGATGGTGAAGCCCAGCAGGATGGTACCGAGGGAATTGCTGTTGGGCTTTTTGGAAAATTTCCGCAGATAGATGCCGAGGATGGCGAGAATGGCAGTGATGTTCGCAACGCTGAGGATGCTGGCAATGCCGCTGCTGCTGCCGCCCACGAAGGAAAGGCTTACGATCCAGCCCGTGATGCTGGTGCCCAGGATGGAGCCCAGGATGATGCTGGCCGCCTGGGACAGCTGCATCATGCCGGAGGAAATGAAGCCGATGGCGATGATGCTGGTGGCCGTGGAGGACTGCACCACGGCGGTGACCGCGGTGCCCAGCAGAATGCCCTTGATGGGCCGGTTGGTCAGTCGGTAGAGGACGGCCTCCAGCTTGCCGCCGGCCACGCGGTTCAGACTGTCGCCCATGAGGGTGACGCCGTAGAGGAACAGCGCAAGGCCGCTCAGCAATGCCAGAACGTTGGTAATGGTCATATGCAACAAACTTCCTTCCGTGAATGAAGCTAAAATCTGAATTTGAACGAACTTTACCTAAATTTAACGTTATTTTAACAGATTCTGCACCTGTAAAACAAGCGATTTTCGCAAATAAAGCGCAATGCATATTTTTTCGCGCCGCAGGTCGAAGAATGTTGTTTTTTCTGCACAAAAAATCACCGCCGTGCCGTTATTGCCGGCACAGCGGTGACAGGTTGTCGAAAATTTTACGCAGCAGCCATGTGGCGCTCGCGGTTGCGCATGAGAATCTGGATCACGATGACCAGCGCGATGACGCCCAGGCCGATCACGTCGGTCAGGAGGCCGGGATAGATCAGGCTCAGGCCGCCGCCGGCCAGCAGAATGCGCTGCCAGAGCGGTACGCGGGTGAAGATGTGGCCCTCCAGCGCGGCGCTGACGCCGAAGATGCCGATGATGGCGGTGAGGGCGATCTGGGCGACCTCCCACCAGCCGGCGATGTTCTCAAAGAGCAGCGACGGGCTGAAGGCGAAGACATAGGGCACGATGAAGGCCGCGATGGCCAGCTTCGTGGCGTTGACGCCGGTTTTCATGGGGTTCGACTTGGCGATGGCGGAGCCGGCGTAAGCGGCCAGGGCCACCGGCGGGGTGATATCGGCCACGATGCCGAAGTAGAACACGAAGAAGTGGGCGCTGACGGCAGGCAGACCCATTTTGATCAAGATGGGCGCCGTGGTGGCGGCCATGATGCAGTAGTTGGCCGTGGTGGGCACGCCCATGCCCAGGACGATGCAGCAGAGCATGGTCAGGAACAGGGCCAGGAACACGCTGTTCTGGCTGATGGCCACAATGCCGGTGATGAGCTTGGAGGCAAGACCCGTGGCGGTGATGCAGCCGGCGATGCAGCCGGCCACCGCGCAGGCGACGGCCACCGTGATGGTGCCCTTGCCGCCGGCCTCCAGGGAGGCAACGATGGTCTTGACGGTATCGGCGCAGGCATGGCCGAAGACCTTCCCTGCTCCGTCCTTCTTGTAGGCGTGGTGGGCGTCCACGATGGTCTGGGGCAGGCCCACCAGAATGGCGATCAGGATGCTGACGGCGGCGGAGTAGGCCATGGTGCGGGTGTTGGAGCTGACCAGCCAGACCAGCACCACCAGCGGCGCCAGCAGGTAGATCTTGATGAGCAGGTCCTTCCAGGGCTCCAGCTCGGAGCGGTCGATGCCCTTCAGGCCCAGCTTCTTGGCCTCCAGATGGACGGCGATGAAGATGCCGGAGAAATACAGCACGGCGGGCAGGATGGCCTTCAGGGCCACCTGGCCGTAGGGAATGCCCATGTACTCCGCCATGAGGAAGGCAGCGGCGCCCATGATGGGCGGCATGATCTGACCGCCGGTGGAGGCGGCAGCTTCCACCGCGCCGGCGAACTCCGGCTTGTAGCCGGTCTTCTTCATCATGGGGATGGTGACGGAGCCGGTGGTGACGGTGTTGCCCACGGAGGAGCCGGACACCATGCCGCACAGGGCCGAGGAGATGACGGCCACCTTGGCCGGGCCGCCGGAGGAGGCGCCGGCAATCTTGTTGGCCATGTCGATGAAGAACTTCGAGATGCCGGTTCGCTCCAGGAAGGCGCCGAAGACGATGAACACCACGATGAACTTGGCGCAGACCTGAGCCGGCGTGCCGATGACGCCGCCGGTGGAATAGAACAGCGTGTAGATCAGACGTTTCAGGGGCAGGCCGGTGGCGAAGGTGTAGATCAGCAGCGCGCCCAGGACGCAGAGGATCGGCACACCGACGCAGCGGCGGCAGAGCTCGAACATGACCAGCAGTCCGATGACGCCGATGGCCACCTGCATGCTGTTGAGCTTGGCAGCACTGGTGAGCACGCGGGCCAGGGACGTGTAGCTGAAGCACCAATAGAAGAAGCAGGCAGCGCCCACGATCATGATGATCCAGTCATACCAGGGCATGTAGTTGGGCTTCACGTGCTTCTTGCTGGCGGGATAATAGAGAAATCCCATGATGACGATGCCGCCCAGGAAGGCGGTGAGTCGGATCTCCAGCGCGGACTTCACGAACAGCGTGGAATAGATGCAGTACAGGGAGAAGAGCACCATGACCGTGGTGACGATCGTGTGAGGAATCCCGACCCAAATGCGGGTATTGGACTCCTTGTCGTACTTCTTCATGACATCCTCGAGCTGCTCCTCGGTGACGGCCTCGGACTCGGGAAGCATCTCCTCTGTCAGCTTGGTCTTTTCTTCCGGCTTGACAGATTTGTCTTTCTTTGCCATGGGGCGAACATCCTTTCGTTGGTATTTACCGAAGCTTTTCGGAGTCGGAAGGTTTTGGTAAAAACCAACCTAAAATCTTGAAAACCAAGCTGCGGCTGAAAACCGCAGCTTGGATCGAAATTCAGCTTTCGCGATTGAGCTTACTTGGTGGGAACGGTCACACCCTGCTCGGCGAAGTACTGGGCAGCGCCGGGGTGATACGGAATATCGGTGACGCTGGAGGCAAACTCAACGCTGCACTCGGCGCCCTTGGCGTGGGCGGCCGTGACCTCGTCGAGGTTGTCGAAGATGCTGGAGACGAAGTTGTAGACGTCGGCGTCGGCAACGTCGTCGCGGGCCAGGACCAGAGCGGCGATGGCGACGGTGTTCACGTCCTCAGGCGTGCCGTAGACGTCGGCAGCAATGGTGTTCTCCTTGTAGTAGGGAGAAGACTCGCAGAGCTTGGCAATGTGCTCGTCGTCCAGGCTGACCAGATAGACCTGGCTGCCGGTGGCGAGGTCAGTGATGGCGGTGGTGGGAGCGCCGGCCACGATGAAGGCAGCGTCAATCTTGCCGTCATTCAGGCTGTCGGCGGAATCCGCGAAGCTCTGGTACACGGGGCTGATGTCAGCCTCGGTCAGGCCGTAGGCGCCCAGGATGTCGATGGCGTTGAAGTACACGCCGGAACCGGCAGCACCGATGGAGACGGTCTTGCCGGCCAGATCAGCGACGGTCTTGATCTCGGGATCGAGGGTCACGATCTGAACCTGCTCCATGTACAGAGCAGCGACGACGGAGAAGTCGGAAACCGCGCCGGTCTCCTCGAAGAGGTTGGTGCCGCCGTAAGCGTAGGAAGCAACGTCAGACTGGCTGAAGCACAGCTGCACATCGCCGGCGGCCAGGTCCTCGATGTTGGCCTGAGAGCCGTTGCCCACGATGGCGGTGACTGCGGTGTCGGTCTTGTCAGAGACGTGCTGGGCCAGGACGGTGCCGAAAGCGTAGTAGGTGCCGCTCTCGCCGCCGGTGGCGAAGGTCAGGTTGCCGGCCGCGGGGGCGGCGGCGTCATCCGCGGCGGCAGAACCGTCCGCGGCGGGGGTGTTGCTGCTGCCGCAGGCGCACAGTGCAAAGACCATGACCAGGGCCAGAAGCAGAGCCAGATACTTTTTCATGTTTGTTTCGCTCCTTTAACAGATTCAGACGCAATTTGAAGCTTTTGGGAGTCAAAATTGCATCTGTTACGTATTATACTCCATTCAGGCCCTTATTTCAAGCGTAAAAATGCATTTTTATGTGTTCAGGTTTGCAAATACTTTCACAAAAAGGCAGCAAACCGCACGGGTTATCGAAAACCCGTGCGGTTTGCGGTATTCTGTTGAAGCTCCTATCGTTCTTCCCGGAAATAGGCCAGGCCCAGACTTGCGGGGGGCTGATTCTCCCGCTTGTTGCGCATGCTGGTGATGACCAGGACGATGATGGTGACCACGTAAGGCAGCATCTTGTAGAGTTCCTTGGTGGCCAGGTTCGTGCCCGTGGGGATGAAGATGTACAGGATGTACAATCCGCCGAAGAGGAACGAGGACAGCACGCCCCAGTTGGGCTTCCACAGCGTGAAGATGACCAGCGCGATGGCAAGCCAGCCGCGGTCGCCGAAGGCGTCGTTGG
>CAMHRJ010000051.1 GCA_946187475.1 uncultured Clostridia bacterium
CTTGCTGCGGTGGCTCATTTCCATGACGGACATGCCGCTGCCGCGGTAGTTCATCATCTCCGCCTGGGCGGTGCGCAGCACCGGCTCCGGCAGCACCGAAGGGCCGGCGGAATAGTTATAAACCTGGTCTCTGTCCATGGCGATAACTCCTAAACAGACTTTAATGCAGTAAAAAATATAACATAAATGTCAATTTCCGTCAAACCAGATTCCCGACAAGGTTTTGCCCGTCGCGCCCTGTGATTTCGACGTTTCGCACAATTCCGTGGAGGTTCTCTCCCGGGGCGAGGACGGTGCAGTAGTTGGGGCTGTGGCCCTGCCAGCAATCGCCGTGCTCCGTCTCGAAGAGAACGGCCAGGGTGCGGCCGATCTGGGCATCCAGATAGGCAAGCCGGGTCTCGTCCGCCACGCGCTGGGCCTCGTGAGCCCGGTCGGCCTTCAGCCGGGCGGTGAGCTGCCCCGGCATGGCGTCTGCCCTGGTGCCCGGGCGGCGGGAATAGGGAAACACATGGACCTGGGAAAAGGCGATTTTGCGCAGGAAGTCCAGGGTCTCCGCCTGGTCCTCCTCCGTCTCCCCGGGAAAGCCCGTGATCAGATCGGCAGTGAGGGCGCAGCCGGGGAAATACTGCCGCAGCAGCTCCGTCACCCGTGTGAACGCAGCAGTATCGTACTTCCGGTTCATGTTCCGGAGGGTCCGGTCACAGCCGCTCTGGAGGGAGAGATGAAAATGGTCGCAGACCTGCTTCGTTTCGGCGATGCGGCGGCAGAATTCCTCCGTCACCACCGTGGGCTCCAGAGAGCCCAGCCGCAGACGCAGCCCCGGAGCCGCCTGGGCAGCGGCGCAGATGGCGTCGGCCAGGTTCGGCTTCCCATCCAGATCGACGCCGTAGGAGGCGACCTCGATGCCCGTGAGCACCAGCTCCCGGTAGTCCTCCCCTGCCAGGTCGGCGCAGCGGCGCTCTATGGCCTCCATGGGGAGACTCCGCAGTCGGCCCCGGGTGTAGGGGATGATGCAGTAGGTGCAGAAATTCACGCAGCCGTCCTGAATCTTCAGCATGGCCCGGGTGCGGCCGCTGACCGCCCCGGCGGGGAGATCCTCGAAGATCCGGCGCTGGAAGGGGTCGTCCACCTCGGTGATCTGCTGCCGCTCCGCGAGGGCCTTGAGGATGTCCTCCACGAACTCCTGCTTGGCGCCGCTGCCGTGGATGACGTCGGCGCCGATGGAGGCCGCGTCCTCGGGACTCAGCTGGCTCCAGCAGCCGCAGACCGCCGTCAGGGCGCCGGGATGGCTCTCCCGCAGGCGGCGGATGGTCTGGCGGGATTTGCGTCCGCCCTCGGCGGTGACGGCGCAGGTATTCACGATCACAAGGTCTGCCGGCTCGCCCTCGGCAGCCGGGGTCAGTCCGCGTTCGCGGAGCAGGGTCTCCACGGCCTGGGCCTCATACTGGTTGACCTTGCAGCCGAGAGCGGTTATAATGTACTTCATCCTTGAAACTCCAAACAAAGAGGTTTTATTGCATGATCTATCTCGACAATGCCGCCACCACGCGGGTCTGCCCGGAGGCAGCCGCCGCAGCGGCGGACATGATGACGAATCACTTCGGAAATCCCAGCGCCACCTACAAGCTGGGCCGGGAGGCCAAGGCCGCCGTGGACGAGGCCCGGGTAAAAATCGCAGCCGCTCTGGGCTGCAAGCCGGCGGAGGTTTACTTCACCGCCTGCGGCTCCGAGGGCGACAACTGGGCCCTGTTTTCCGGGGCGGAGAAAATGCGCCACACCGGCAGGCACATCATCAGCTCCGTGCTGGAGCACGACGCCGTGCGCAAGAGTCTGGACGCGCTGGAAAAGCGGGGCTGCGAGGTCACGCGCCTGAAACCCAACGTCGACGGCCAGATCACGCCGGAGATGGTGGCCGAGGCGCTGCGAGAGGACACGGTACTGGTGTCTCTCATGCTGGTGAACAACGAGGCCGGCGCCATCACGGACATCGCCGGGGTGGCCCGGGTTCTGAAGGCGGCAAACAGCAAGGCCCTGCTGCACACCGACGCGGTGCAGGCCTTTTTGAAGGTACCCTTCCGCTGCGACAAGCTGGGCGCGGACATGGTCACCATCAGCGGCCATAAGATCCACGCGCCCAAGGGCGTGGGCGCCCTCTATATCCGCAGCGGACTGAAGCTGCCGCCCTATCTCCACGGCGGCGGCCAGGAGCAGGGCATTCGCGCCGGCACGGAAGCAACGCCCCAGATCGCGGCCTTCGGCGTCGCGGCGGAGCTGGGTTACCAGCAGATGAAAACGGCCACCGAGCGCATGACGCAGCTGCGGGCGCACGCCATGGAGCGTCTCACGGCTGAGCTGGATCCCGTGCAGATCATCCCCGGCGGGGCGCCCCACATTCTGAGCATTTCCCTGCCCGGCTATCGCAGCGAGGTTTTGATGAACTTCCTGGAGGCCAGAGAAATTTATACCTCCAGAAGCTCCGCCTGCAAGAAAGGCGGGCGGAGCCATGTTCTGGAGGGGATGGGTCTGCCGCCGAAGGTCATCGACGGCGCCCTGCGCATTAGCTTTTCCCGGTATACAACGTTGGAGGAGGTCGACGCCCTCTGCGACGCGCTGAAGACGGCGCAGGCGTCACTGTTTCCCAGCCTCGGGTGAGGCGAGAGTCTCCGACTCCGGCTCCACGTGGGCAATGGGCTGCTTCGTCTCCGGGTCGATATAATCAATATTTGTATAGGCCGCGGTCTCCGTTCGGAGGCCGCGTCTTCTTAGCCCGCGATCCACCAGCTTGTCGACGCCGTTGTAGATGACGGCGAAGACCGGCACGGCCAGCAGCATGCCAAGCACGCCGAAAAAGCCGCCGCCCAGCAGAATGGCGAAGATGACCCAGAATCCGTTGATGCCGATGGAGCTGCCCAGAATTTTCGGGCCCAGGATGTTGCCGTCCACCTGCTGCAGAATGATGATAAACACCAGGAAAATCAGCGCCTTCATGGGACTGACCAGGAAGATCAGGATGACCGACGGGATCGCACCGATGATGGGGCCGAAAACGGGAATCAGATTTGTCACGCCCACGATCACGCTGACCAGCGCTACATAGGGCATTTTCAGCAGGGTGCAGGAGATATAACAAATCACGCCGATGATCAGCGAGTCGATGATCTTGCCGGTGATGAAGCCGTTGAAGGTGGTGTCCGTGAAGGAGACCGCGCGCATAATCCGCTCCGCGTTGCGGATGCCGAAAACGCTGTACAGGAGCTTCTTGCACTTCGCGCCCAGGACCTCCACATTGAACAGCACATAGCAGGCCACCACGAAGCCGATGAGCACATCCAGAATGCCCCGCAGCACCTGATAGACGCCGGTGGTGACATTGGAGACAATGGTGCTCAGATTGGGCAGCAGCTCCGAGCGGATCCAGCCCACCAGGGAGTCGGACACGTCGCCCGTGGTCTGGATGATGGCCTGCTCCAGCTCCGGTTTGTCTTCGAAGAGGCGTTCGATCCAGCCGGTGACGGACTGGACGTATTCCGGGGCGTTGGTGACGATGCTCTCGATGCTGGTATAAACCTGGGGAATGACGATCCACAGCAGGACGCCGATGAACAGCAGGGCAAGGAAAATGCTCAGCATGACGCTCAGGGCCCGGGCCATGCGGGTGTTGTCCTTTTTCTTCCGGCGGCGGTCCAGGAACGGGCGGATGCCGCTGCGCTCAAAATACTTGGTCATGGGCCAGAGCAGGTAGGAGATGAACAGACCCCAGATCACCGGGCTCAGATAGCTCAGCACCTTGGACACGGCGGAAAGCACATGACCGCCCCGCATGAGCAGCAGGTAAAACACGATGGACGCCGCCACCACGAGAAAGCCGGTGAGGCCCCATTTGAAGTATTCATTTTTCTCCCAGAACTTCTTCATGACGCGCCTCCTTTTCCGCTTTTTCTATATTGTACTCTTTTTTTCGAGGTTTCGTCAACCTTGTTTTCCCAGTTGGCCGCATGTTTTCCAGTCCGACCGCATAGGCTTTTTTGAAAAGCTTGTGAAAAGGGGACGAAACGTATGCGCAAACTGCTCTCCGGGCTGCTGATGCTTCTGCTGCTGACCCCCAGCGTGCTGGCGGTACACGCGGCCGAGTCCGACGCGCTGGATCTGAGCGCGGACTCTGCCGTACTGCTGGAGCAGAGCACCGGCACCGTGCTCTATGAAAAAGACGCCCACACCCGCCGGGCACCCGCCAGCGTGACGAAGGTCATGACCCTGCTGCTGATCACGGAAGCCGTGGAGCGGGGCGCCATTGCCCTGACGGACACGGTGACGGCCTCTGACGCGGCGGCGGGTATGGGCGGCAGCCAGATCTGGCTGGAGGCCGGCGAGACCATGACCGTGGATGAGATGATCAAATGCATCGCCGTAGTCTCCGCCAACGACTGCGCCGTGGCCATGGCGGAAAAGCTGGCCGGCTCCGAGAGCGCCTTCGTCCAGAAGATGAACGCCCGGGCGGCGGAGCTGGGTATGACGGACACCCATTTCGTCAACTGCACCGGTCTCACCGACGATCCGGAGCACTACACCAGCGCCTGGGATGTGGCCCTCATGAGCCGGGAGCTGCTGACTCATGACTGGATTCAGGACTACACCACCATCTGGATGGACGAGGTGCGCGGCGGGGAATTCAAGCTCTCCAACACCAACCGACTCGTGCGCAGCTTCGACGGGGCCACCGGGCTGAAAACCGGCTTCACTCAGGAGGCCATGTACTGCCTGGCTGCCAGCGCGGAGCGGGACGGCATCGCCTTCGTGGCGGCGGTGCTCCACGCGCCCAGCTCAGACCAGCGCTTCGCCGACGCTGCGGCGCTGCTGAACTATGGGTTTTCGGCCTACACCCTCTGGACGGCGGAGGCCAACGTAGCCCTGCCGCCGGTGCGGGTGAAGCTGGGCCAGCGGGAGAGCGTGCAGCCGGTCTGCGAAAAGGGCACGGTGCTGCTGGACAAAGACGGCGGAGCCGTGGACTATGAGATCCTGCTGCCGGACAGCATCGAGGCGCCCGTTCAGGCGGGAGACCCGCTGGGTACCCTGCGCCTCACCAACAGCGGCGGCACCGCGGCGGAGATTCGCCTGCTGGCGGCAGAGGACGCGGCGCGCCTGACCCTGTGGCAGGTGTGGGGAAAGCTGCTGAAAGGGCTGTGATGTTAACTTGGAGTTTAGCGGTGGCACCAAAATAGGATTTGTAGGGGAGGGGCTTGCCCCGCCCGCCAGACAAATGCCTGTGTTAACGGGAGGGGCAAGCCCCTCCCCTACGAGCATGAATGGTGGTGCGGCATAATCCATTACCCCGATAAATTCATATTTGAACACCCAAATAAAACTCCCGGGTGGGCCGAATGGCCCGCCCGGGAGTTTGCGTATTGGATTGGATCATCTGCTTCCCTTGTCGTAGGGGATGCCCTCCGCTTTGGGAGCGCGGGACTTGCCGGAAGTGAAGGCAAGGACAATCAGGGAGATGATGTAGGGCAGCATGTTGTACACGCCGCTGGGGATGTTCATGGCCGCCAGGAAATCGAAGCCCGAATAGACGTTGGACAGGGCGCGGAACATGCCGAACAGCAGCGCCGCCCAGGCGATGTGCTTGGGTTTCCACTGGCCGAAGATCATGACCGCCAGGGCCAGGAAGCCGAAGCCGGCCACGCCGTTTTCAAACTTCCACTGGCTGACGCCGGCGGTGATGTACACCAGGCCGCCGAGTCCGCCCAGAGCGCCGGAGATCAGCACGCCGGCCCAGCGCATCTTATAGACGTTGATGCCCACAGAGTCTGCCGCCTGGGGATGCTCGCCGCAGGCCATGAGCCGCAGACCGAACCGGGTCTTATAGAGCATGACCGCCACGCCGATGAGGGCGATGACCGCAATGAGCATGAACCAGTTGAATTCAAACCCGCCCAGGTTCACCAGAAACGCCTTCTTCTGCCAGATGTACTGGATCTCAGAGCTGACGTTGTCCGGATTCTCGGCCGAGTTGATGGCCTTGACGATGACCGTGGCGGCAGCCACGCCCATCATGTTCAGGGCCGTGCCGACGATGGTCTGGTCAGCCTTGAAGTTGATGCAGCTGATGGCCAGAAGGCTGGAATAGATCACGCCCGCCAGGATGGCCACCAGGATCGTGAGCACGATGACCACGAAGCTGCTGGTGCCCTGGGGCATGTACTTCATCATCAGTGCGCCGCCCAGGGCGCCGATGACCATGATGCCCTCCAGACCCAGGTTGATGACGCCGGAGTGCTCCGAGATACAGCCGCCCAGGGCTACGAGACTCAGAACCGACGCGAAAATCAGCGTATATTGCAGCAGCAGGATCATTTCGCGTCACCTCCTTCCGGAGTCGCTCCATCCGAGGCCGGTTTGTCCGGCTCCTTGGGCTCCGGCGCGAAGCGGGTATCCTCGCGCTTCTGGCCGCGGCTGTTCATGAAGGTCTTGAAGAACAGCACGAAGCCGCAGAGATAGATGATGATGGAGGAGATCAGATCGGAAATCTGAGAGGAATAGAGGGTCTTGTCCACATAGCCGCCGCCGTTGGTGATGTGCTGGATGAAGAAGGAGCTCAGCAGCGAGCCGATGGGGTTCAGGCAGCCCAGGAAGGCCGCGGCGATGCCGTTGAAGCCCATGCCGGGGACGCTGGACTGGGAGCAGCTCCACTCCTCGATGCCGGTGAGATACAGCAGGGCCGCGCCCATGCCCGCGAGACCGCCGCCGATGAGCAGCGTCACGATGATATTGCGCTTTTCTCGCATGCCGGCGTACTTGGCGGCATTCTTGTTGTTGCCGGTGGCGCGCAGCTCATAGCCGAACTGGGTGCGCTCCAGAATCACATAGATGCAGACCGCGATGATGATGGCCAGCGGAATGCCGATGGTGACATACTGATTGTTGCCGAAGAGCTTGTCCAGACCCGCCGAGGGCATGATGGCCTTGGGATTGCCGGCGGCGATCTTGATGGTGTAGGGGCTGGTGGGCTCCTTGACGTTGGTGAGGATGATGTTCACCAGATAGAGGCCGATCCAGTTGAGCATGATGCCGGAGATGACCTCGTTGACGTTGCAGTAGGCCTTCAGCAGGCCGGAGATGCCGCCCAGGAGCATGCCGGCGGCGATGGCCAGCAGCAGGCAGGGCAGCCAGCCCCAGTGCCAGGCCAGAGCCGCGTACAGGCAGGCGCCCGCACCCGCCACATACTGGCCGGCGGCGCCGATGTTGAACAGGCCCACCTTATAGGCGAAGAGGATGCTCAGCGAGCACATGACCAGCGGCGCGGTCTTGACCAGGGTGGAGCCGAAATACTTCATCCGGGCCGGGCCGGAGGGATAGAAGAAGAAGTTCTTCAGCACAGCCACGATGGCCTTCCAGGCGCCTTCGGGATTGATGAGCAGCAGGACGATGTAGCCGAGGAACACGCCCAGGATCACGCAGATCAGGGAGCTCAAAAGCGACTGGAAGCCGTCCCGCTTCAGCAGGGGCGTTTTGCTTTTCATACCTCGACCTCCTTTCGCTTGGCGCCGGCCATATAGAGGCCCAGCTCTTCCTGTGTGGTGGTCTTGGGGTCCAGCTCACCGACGATCTCACCCTCATACATGACGAGAATGCGGTCCGGCACGTCCATGACCTCATCCAGCTCCAGACTCACCAGCAGGCAGGCCTTGCCGGCGTCGCGCTGGGCGATCAGTTCCTTGTGTACGCCCTCGATGGCGCCCACGTCCAGACCGCGGGTGGGCTGGACCGCCACCAGCAGCTCGGGCTTTTTGTCGATCTCCCGGGCGATGATGGCCTTCTGCTGGTTGCCGCCGGACATGCTGCGGGCGGTGGTGACGGGGCCCTGTCCGGAGCGGATGTCGTATTCTTCAATGAGGCGGTTGGCGTACTCCCGGATGGGGCCGCGCTTCAGGAAGCCCGCCTTAGAGGTAAACTCGGGGCTGAAATAGGTCTGGAGGATCAGGTTATACTCCAGGGAGTAGTCCAGGACCAGACCGTGCTTGTGGCGGTCCTCCGGGATGTGGCTCATGCCGGAGACGGAACGCTCCCGGATGGAGGCCTTTGTCAGGTCCTTGCCCTTGAGCTTCACGGTGCCGGACTTCAGCGGCTCGAGACCGGTGATGCCGTAGACCAGCTCGGTCTGACCGTTGCCGTCGATGCCCGCGATGCAGACGATCTCGCCGGCATGGACATCGAAGCTCACGTGCTTCACGGCGTCATTCTTGTGGGTCTTGGAGCCCACGGTCAAATCCCGCACCTCCAGCACCACGTCGCCGGGCTTGGCCGGCTCTTTTTCCACGTGGAAGTTGACGTTGCGGCCAACCATCATGGCGGACAGGGCCTCGGGGGTGGTGTTCTTGGTCTCCACGGTGCCGATATACTTGCCCTTGCGCAGGACGGTGCACCGGTCGGCCACGGCCATGATCTCCGCCAGCTTGTGGGAGATGAACAGGATGCTCTTCCCTTCCGCCGCCAGATTCCGCATGATCTGCATGAGCTCATCGATCTCCTGGGGCGTCAGGACCGCGGTGGGCTCGTCGAAGATCAGGATCTCGTTGTCGCGGTAGAGCATCTTGAGAATCTCGGTGCGCTGCTGCATGCCGACGGTGATGTCCTCGATCAGCGCGTCGGGGTTCACCTGCAGTCCATACTTTTTCGACAGCTCCATGACCTTCTTCCGGGCCTCCTCCTTGTGCAGGAAGCCGCCCTTGCCGCAGGGCTCCACGCCCAGGATGATGTTATCCAGAACCGTGAAGCATTCCACCAGCTTGAAGTGCTGGTGCACCATGCCGATGCCCAGATCGTTGGCATCGTTGGGGTTTTGAATCTTGACCTCTTTTCCGTCCTTCTTGATGGTGCCTTCCTCCGGCTGGTACAGGCCGAAGAGCACGCTCATCAGCGTGGATTTACCCGCGCCGTTCTCCCCCAGCAGGGCGTGGATCTCGCCCTTCTTCAGCTGGAGGGTGATGTTGTCGTTGGCGATGATGCCCGGGAACACCTTGGTGATGTTCAGCATCTCAATCGCATATTCCTCCGCCAAGTCTACCCTCACCTCCTATGATAATTCACATTCGTCCGGATGCTCGTATTTTTTCTATCATACTATAGAACCCGACAGATTTCAAACAAAATGTGAACATATTTCCCCAAATGTGAGAAAAAGGCAAAAAGCGGGAGAAGTTGGGAGTTTCACGGGATAAAGAGTGGAGAGTGAAGAGTGGAGAGTGGAGATACGCAAACTGTAAAATAGTGTTTTCAATAGGTCACGGAGCGGCACCATATCTTCACGCTTCACGCTCAACTCTCCACGCTCAAATCGCTCAATTCAAAACCACAGGGCGGCCAATCATGGCCGCCCTGTGGTTTTATGGATTTCAATCGAGGAACTTTACCGCCGTGCCGTAGGCGATGACCTCGGCGGCGCCCTGCATGACCTGGGACGAACCGTAGCGCACGCCCACGATGGCGTCGGCGCCCAGGGCCTCCGCCTCGTCCACCATGCGCTTGGTGGCCAGCTGGCGGGCCTCGTTGAGCATCTCGGTGTAGCCCACGATCTCACCGCCCACCAGGGTCTTCATGCCGGCCATGAAGTCCCGGCCGATGTTCTTGGTCTGGACGATGGTCCCCTTGACGATCTCCAGCACCTCATAGCGCCGGCCGGGGATGGTGTCAATACTTACGAGCTTCATCGTATTCTCCTCCTTTTAATTCTTTCATACGCTGCCAGAGGGCGATCAATACCCCCGCAATGATGATGACGGGCACAGCCAAAACAGCGATCAACGCGCCCGTGGGCATGGGCGCCGCGTGATGGCCCCAGAGCACCAGGGCGATCATGCCCGCCATGAGCAACACCCACACCGCCGCGGACAGGATCGCGCCGCCCCGGCGCTTGCCCACATCGGACTGCTGCACGTTCATAAACCGGACGCCTCCCTTCTCCAGTTCCTGCATGGTTTCCAGATATTCGGCGGCCTTGAGCTCGGAAATCGTCGGCGTCTCCTCCTTCAGCCGCTGGCAGAGCTGCCGCATGTGGAGCACGTCCCGCTCCCGCCGCTCCAGATCGGTCATGTGGGCCTCCAGACTGTCGGAGAGGCTGCGCTCTCCGTCCAGCAGACTGCGAATCTCCCCGCAGGACACGTCCAGCCGCCGCAGGAGCTTGATGGTCTGCAGCCGCTGCACATCGGCCAAGGTGTACTCCCGATAGCCGTTGGACGGGTTGCGCTCCGGGCGCAGGAGCCCCTGCTCCTCATAAAAGCGGATGTTCTTCTTCGTGACGCCCACCAGCTCTTCCACCTGATTGATCTTCAACCCATCACCTCCCGGCTGCTTTCTGATCTGAGTATAAGCCTTCCACCAAGGGGAAGGTCAATAGGTTTTCGGAAAAAACTGAAAAAAACGCAAAAAACCTGCCGCAAAACTGCGGCAGGTTTTCAGAAGCACTTAGTCGGTCACGTAAGGCAGGAGGGCGATCTGACGCGCTCTCTTGATGGCCTCGGTGAGCTGACGCTGATGCATGGCGCAGGTACCGGTCGTGCGGCGCGGCAGGATCTTGCTGCGCTCGGACAGGTAGCG
>CAMHRJ010000052.1 GCA_946187475.1 uncultured Clostridia bacterium
AAGCAGAGAGAGGGGATCATTCATGAAAGAAATGTTTTTTATCGCCCTGGTGATGTACGGGGTCGCCGTCATCCTCGAGTTTACGGGCACGGCGTTCAAGAAGGACAGGCTGCTCAAATTTGCACTGTATGTATTCTGGGCGGCTTTCGCGGTGCACACGGGTTTCATCATTGTGCGCGGCGTGGCCGCAAAGCGCCTGCCGCTTTCCAACCAGTTTGAGTTTGCAAACGCCTTTGCCTGGGGCGTGGCGCTGATGCTCATTGTCATGCGTCGGAAACTCAAGACCGACTGGCTCTCCGTCGTGGCGATGCCGGCGACGCTGCTGGTGATGACCTACGCGGCCCTGCAGCCCATGGAGATCAAGGATCTGATGCCCGCGCTCCGCAGCGCCTGGTTTGGTGTACATATCGGCTCGGCGGTCTTGAGCTACGCGGCCTTCGTCATCGCGGGCAGCATCGGCCTGAGGTATCTGCTGGCGGTCAAAAAGGGGAACGCGGACAAGAAGGCGCTCGATCAGATGGATTATCTGAGCTACCGCATGGTGGCCTTCGGCTTTCTGTTTCTCACCGTGGTGATCCTCTCCGGCGCCATCTGGGCCGAGCAGGCCTGGTCCGCCTTCTGGACCTGGGACCCCAAGGAGGTCTGGGCCCTGATCACCTGGATCATTTACGCCGTGTATCTCCACCTGCGCCTGCGCCGGAAGCGCTCCGGCAAGGTCATGGCCTGGTTTGCCATCATCGCCGTGCCGGTGGTGCTGTTCACCTTCGTGGGCGTGAATACCCTCATGCCCGGACTGCATTCTTACGGTTAAAAATCCATAAAACAGAATCTACCATCGCCCACAGCAAACTGTGGGCGATTTCTGTGCAATTGTTTGGTTTGTTTGCCTATTGACTGGGAGCAGAACCCGTTGTAAAATAACGAATTTAGAGTGACATTCATCAAATCTTAAGCATTTACCAAATTGTTTCTTAATACCGTTTCCGGTAGAATCGTTTTCAGAAGTTGAGGGAGGACAAAAGCCATGCACACGCTGCAGATTCTGGCTATGATCATCGCAGGGGTGTTTTTCCTGTGCTACAGTTATCAGATTCTCTATATCCCGGTGGCCCTGCGCGGGAAGAAGTGCCAGGAAGAGCCCGTGGAGCTGCACACCTTCGCGGCGCTGATCTGCGCAAGGAACGAGGCTGCGGTCATCGCCGATCTGATCGAGAGTCTGAAAGGGCAGACCTACCCCTCGGAGCTCACGGAAATCTTTGTCCTGGCGGACAACTGCACCGACGCCACCGCTGCCATCGCCCGGAGCCACGGCGCCACGGTGTATGAGCGTTTCAACCGCGCCCAGGTGGGCAAGGGCTACGCCCTGGAGGCTCTTTTGGAGCACATTCGCGAAGATCGCCCTGCGGGTTTCGACGCCTATCTGGTCTTCGACGCGGACAACGTTCTGGCCCCGGACTATCTGGAGCGCATGAACGAGACCTTCTCCCAGGGCTATGAGATCGTCACCAGCTACCGCAACTCGAAAAACTACGGTGACAACTGGATCAGCGCCGGCTACGCCCTGTGGTTCCTGCGGGAGTCCCAGTATCTCAACCGGGCCCGCATGAAGCTGGGTTCCAGCTGCGCCGTGGGCGGCACGGGCTTCCTCTTCAGCCGCAAGGTGCTGGAGGGCATGGACGGCTGGCCCTTCTATCTGCTGACCGAGGACATCGAATTCAGCGTTCACCACATCCTCAAGGGCGTGCGCATCGGCTACTGCGAAAAGGCAGAGCTCTTCGACGAGCAGCCCACGGATTTCCGCCAGTCCTGGCGCCAGCGCACCCGTTGGACCAAGGGCTATCTGCAGGTCTTTGGCCGCTACGGCTGGGGTCTGGTCCGCGGCATGTTCCGGGGCGACTTTTCCGCCTTCGATATGGGCATGACCATCATGCCGGCTTTCTTCCTCAGCGTGACGGGCCTCATCGTGCAGCTGGCCGCCCTGGCCCTGTGTGTGCTGGACGGCGACGGTCTGGGCGACGTGCTCCAGGCCACGGTGCAGATCTTCGGCAGCATGTGCGGTCTGATCCTGATTCTGGGAGCGCTGACCACCATCACCGAGTGGAAGCACATCCACGCCACCACCTGGGAAAAGCTCCGGGCGGTGCTGACCTTCCCGCTGTTCATGCTGACCTATCTGCCCATCGGCATCTACGCCGTCTTTGCCAAGGCGGAGTGGAAGCCCATCGAGCACAAGGTCTCCGCCAAGCGGCTGACGCAGCGGGCAGCATAAGGATCATTCAATTGAAAACACAGGGGCGGGGCTTGCCCCGTCCATGGAAAAACCCATTCGGACGAGGCAGGCCCCGCCCCGTTTCGTTGGAACCGGAAAAGGAGAACCGCCATGTACAACATTCTGGTCTGCGATGACGAGAAGGACATCGTCTCGGCGCTGAAAATCTATCTCTCCAGCGGAGACTATCAGGTCTTCGAAGCCTACAACGGCAGGGAGGCCCTGAGCGTTCTGGCCCGGGAGGACATCCATCTGGTGCTGCTGGACATCATGATGCCCGGCATGGACGGCATCGAGACTCTCACCCGCCTGCGGGAGAACTCCAACGTGCCGGTGATCCTCCTGACCGCCAAGAGCGAGGACACGGACAAGGTGCTGGGCCTGGACGTGGGCGCGGACGACTACATCACCAAGCCCTTCAACCCCGTGGAGGTGCTGGCCCGGGTGAAATCCCAGCTCCGGCGCTATCTCCAGCTGGGGGGCGGCGCCGTGCAGCCCAAGCAGCTGCGCATCGGCGGCGTGGAGCTGGACGACGCGGCCAAGACCGTCACCGTGGACGGGGAGGCGGTGAATCTCACGCCCAAGGAGTATGACATCCTCCGGCTCTTGATGCAGCACCCGGGCCAGGTGTTCTCGCCCAAGGAGATCTACCGCGCGGTCTGGGACGAGCTGCCCCTGAACGCCGACAACGCCATCGCCGTCCACATCCGTCATATCCGGGAAAAGATCGAGATCGACCCCGCCGACCCGCGCTATCTGGTGGTCGTCTGGGGTAAGGGATATAAAATGATGCCGCAGAAGGGGGACTGAACATGGACTGGAAAAACAAGCTCTGGGTGCGCATCCTCGCGGTCATCGTCTTCCTGCTGATGCTCGTGGGCGCGGCCCTCAGCGCCGCCGGCCTCTGGCTCTGCGTGGAGACCCACGTCTACTCCGACGGCGGCGCTTACCTGCGGCAGGAGGCGCTGTATACCCTGGCCTGCCGGATGGACAGCACCGTGGAGAGCTACTATTACGACTCCCAGAACGGCTTTGACGCCTACGGCAGGGAGCATTGGGAGCAGGTGTTCTCTCCGGAGAACACCAACTTCTTCTTCCGGCTCAAGGACGCGGACGGCAAGGTGGTGCTCTCCAGCGCCGCCCGGCCCAGCCAGTATCACGCCTCGGGCGAGCTGGATATCCCCGGCCACGAGATGAAGGTGCTGGACGCGGAGTTTTCTTCCGCCGCCCAGCGGCAGGTGCGCGTGGAGGAGCTGAACAAAAGCGCCTGGCGCATCTATAATGTGGATCAGTGGGAGGACACGGACGAATCCGGCAAGACGGTCTACCACCTCTCGGTGGATTACAGCGACGAGCCGCCTTTGACCATTGAGCGCTATATCGCCAAGGACTTCACCGCCCGGGATGAGATTTCCTTCTTCATGGGCTGGGTCGACCGGCTCATCGGCGCGCGGAACGCTCTGCCCTGGCTCACGGGCGTTTTTTCCGTGCTGGCCCTGGCGGCGCTGGTGTTCCTGCTGATTCTCTCCGCCCGGCGCAAGCCCGGCTGGCTGGAGAAAATCCCCCTGGATGTGCTGGTCTTCCTCTATGTGTGTCTGGTGGGTATCACCTTCGACATATTGGAGGAACTCGCCTATGGCGAGTGGATTGAGTTCATCCTCATCGGCCTTATGGGCCTGGTCTGGATGTTCCTGATCCTGCGCTTTGTCGTCAGCATCGCCATCCGCGCCCGGGCGGGCACCCTTTGGAAAAACAACGTCATCTATCATATTCTCAAGCTGCTGTGGCGGTTCTGCAAGTGGTTCTGGGCCGCCCTGAAGGATCTGGCCCGTTCGCTGCCGCTCTTCTGGCGCACGGCGGTGATCTGGATCGCCCTCTGCTTCTGCGAGTTTATCGGTCTTGCCATGTTCGGCTTCAACGGCGAGCGGCTGCTGTTTTGCTGGTTCCTCGAGAAGCTCGTCCTGACGCCGCTGCTGTTTTTCGCAGTACTCTCCATGCAGCGTCTGCAGAAGGGCGCCCGGCGCATTGCGGAGCAGGGCCCCGGCGAGCCCGTGGACCTGACGCACATGTACGGCGCCTTCCGCGAGCACGGGGAGTACCTGAACCACATCTCCGACGGCCTCCAGGCCGCGGTGGAGGAGGGGGTGCGCTCCGAGCGGATGAAGGCGGAGCTGATCACCAACGTCTCCCACGACATCAAAACGCCTCTCACCAGCATCGTGAACTATGTGGATCTGCTGGAAAAGGAGGAGCTGGAAAACGAGAAGGCCAAGTCCTATGTAGAGGTGCTCTCCCGGCAGGCAGCAAGGCTCAAGAAGCTGACGGAGGACCTGGTGGAGGCCTCCAAGGCCAGCACCGGCAACATCGCCGTGAACTTCGCGCCCACGGACCTGAACGTGCTCCTGGGCCAGGCGGCCGGGGAGTTTGCCGACCGGTTCCGCCAGAAGGAGCTGGAGCTGGTACTCTCCACGGCACCGGAGCAGCCCGTCATCCGGGCCGACGGCCAGCTGCTGTGGCGGGTGTTCTCGAACCTCATGACCAACATCGTCAAATACGCCATGCCCGGCACCCGGGTCTATCTCTCCACGGCGGTGAAGGACGGCAAGGCCGCCGTCACCTTCCGCAACATCTCGGCGGCCCCGCTGGAGAAGTCCGGCGCGGAGCTCTCGGAGCGGTTCGTCCGGGGCGACGCCTCCCGCACCGGCGGCGACGGCAGCGGTCTGGGTCTCAGCATCGCCCAGAGCCTCACGGAGCTCCAGGGCGGCGCCTTCCGGATCACCGTGGACGGCGACCTCTTCAAAGCGGAGCTGACATTCCCGACGGAGAAAAGTTAGGAGTTTGGAGTGTGAAGCGTGGAGTTTAAACGTGTTTTTCTTCGAAAACGATTGAAATCAAATGACCGCCGCAGGCGATACCATCAACTCCACACTCCTAACTCCACACTCCACACTATGATTTGATCCATTCCAACAAAAACCCCCACAGCCAATGAATGGCTGTGGGGGTTTGCTGTCTATTTCATTCGCCGCTCCAGACGTCATGGTCCGGCTGCCAGAGGTAAAGCCCTTCGCCCCGGGCCAAATCCCGCAGCAGGGCCAGCAGATCTTCTTCCGGGTGGTAGACCGTCATGGAGGTGTCCTCCGGGTCGCTGGTGATCAGCGCGTCAGACACAAAGATCAGCGCGTTCTGGGTCCGCACCGCTTCCGCAAGCTGCTCCGGCGGCGGATTCTGCTTACGGTCTTCTCCAAGACAGAGGTCCAGATAGCAGTTGAGCCTCAGCAGCAGATTTATCTTTTTTTGCGCGATCTCCTCCCGCCGATGGGTGCGGTAATACCGCTCTACGGCGAAATACTGGCCCGGGGACTCCGGCGGCACCTGCTTGGGCAGGATGTCCAGGATCCAGCAGGGCATTTCCAGCAGCTCGTCCAGCGATAACATGAGCCATTCCTCCTTGGGAATTCTGTGCCCATTATAGCGCAGCCGGCGGGGCAAATCAATGCGGAATCGCTCCGATCAGATGTGGATGATCTGCTCGGTCAGCTCGTCCTGACGCACGTTGGGGTTCTGGTAGCGCTCGCGGTTCCTGGTGATCTTGCCCACGTTGATGGCCTCCTTGGGGCAGTACTGCACGCAGGTCATGCAGGCGATGCAGTTTTTGCCCACGTGGGCCTTGCCGCCGCGAATCTCAATGTTCCCCTTGGGACACAGCTTGGCGCAGGTGCCGCAGCCGATGCAGGCGTCAGAGACGTGCATGGACTTGTTCAGCAGCTTGTTCACCGTGGGGAAGCCGGCGCTCTCGATGGCGCAGATGACGCGCTTCGGAGGCGCTTTCTTGCTCTTGACCTGGGCCTTCACGTCGGCGGCGATCTTGCCGGCCTTCTTGTCCAGACCCTTCAGGGCCATCTTCACGGTCTTGGGCGGGAAGCAGAGCCAGTGGGGCATCAGCCAGATGGCGGAGGACTGCATGGGCAGGGTGTTCCAGTAGTCCAGACCCACGATCTTGTCGATCTTGTGCAGGCCGGAGCCCATGTAGCCCGCGAACTGGATGACGCCGAACTTGTAGGCGTCGGGGGCGATGCGGATGGACTTCACATAGTCCTCCACGCCGCCGGGCAGACCGCCGCCGTAGCAGGGCACCACGAAGCCCATGCGCTTGTAGGCGGTGGCGTCGGTGACTGCCGGGGCCTTGCGCATCAGCACGATGTCCGCGCCGCCCATGCCCCGGGCGATTTTCTTCGCCATGTCCAGACAGTTGCCGGTGCCGGAATAGCAATAGATCACGTTTTCGCTCATGTTGGTTTCCTCCTTGTGTTATTTCCAGTTGTATTTCTCCCGGTTCGGCCAGCGGTAGTCCGCAAAGACTTCACCGGTGGCCGTTTCCGTGCGTTTCACGATGCCGCCGGGGCAGGGCATGGGCTTCTTGCCGGCCACCACGGCGTTGCCGATGATCTCGCCGTCGTCCTCGATGTGGGCGTGGATGGTGACGGTATAGTCCAGCACGTCGAAGGAATAGTCGTAGTATTTGCCGTCGATGAGCTTGCAGTCGTGGAGGGGGTGCTTCTTTCCCGCCACCTTGATCCAGCCGCCGTACTCCGTCTCGCTCACCGGCTCAAAGAAGCCGTCGGCCTTCATGGTGCCGAGAAAGGACTTCACAATGTTTTTCGTCTCATAGGTATATCCGGGCTGAAAGAGCATCAGAAAACCTCCTTGGGTGGATTGAAGGGCCGGCGCTCGATGTGGTCATACCACTTGCTGAGGTACGGGTGCACCAGCTCGTTGAGCCGCATGTCCAGATTGAAATAATAGACCACCAGGGACGCGGCAAAGAGGCCTGCGCCTGCGCCCACCGTGACAACGGGGATTTTGATGAGTTTGTTCATGTTTTGCCTCCTTACCACGCGTTCTGATCTTCGATGTTCTCGAGAGACGGGTCAAAGGGCTCCTCGCCCAGCACCGTGCGCATGTAGCGGTTGACCTCGTCGCGCATAGACTGGCGGTCGGCCTTCCGGGGATCCAGCAGGGCGTGGGGGATCCAGATCACGCGGATGCCGCGCTTGGCGGCCTCCTCCTCATAGATGCCGTGCCAGGTGGTGACGGCCTTGCAGGCCATCTGCTCCAGCATGATGATCATGTCCAGGTTGTATTCCTCGCAGAAGCGCCACACATCGTCCACGCCGAGGGAGAAGCCGCCCTCGGTGCGGTTGCGCATGATCATCTTCATGTAGAGATCCGCGAGATCGTAAATCGCCTGCTCGCGGTTTTCGGGCGTGTCCTCGTCGGCATAGATCTCGGTCGAGGTCAGATTCAGCATGTGTGTAACGCCCACAATGCCCCAGCAGTTGAGAAGCCAGTTGGAGAAGTTGGTGTAGAACTCCGCCTGCACGCCCCAGACGAGCGCGCGGTGGCGAATCTCGGTGCAGGGCAGGGCCTTCTTCTCGTAGCCCTCGTACATGAGATCCCTGAATTTTCTTGATCTCAATGCTCTCCACAAAGGCCTGGATGCGGGTGCGCATCTGGCCCGAGGAGCCCACCACATAGGGCCTGTCCACACTCAGCACCGGCCAGCCGTATTCCTCGGACAGGATGCGGTACATGCCCGCCCGCTCATAGGGCCAGAAGTTGCAGAAGTTCATCTGCTGCACGATGACGCCGTCGGCGCGGTATGCCCTGGCGAGGCTGTTCAGATACTCTTTCCGCGCCGCGATGCGGGGATTGTCCATGTACCGGGGGCACTGGCACTCCATGACGTAGTGGCGGCAGATCTGGGTGAGCACATCCTCGCCGTCGGTCAGCTCGATGGGCGTCCGGCCCGGGAACATGCCGAAGCAGTGGCGGTCGGCCACCACCAGGGCGCCGCTGTCCTCAATGAGCTTCACGAAGCCCGGGTCGTCCACTTCGCTGCCGGCCAGAACCACCTTCACGCGGTAGCCGGGGTTGGGGTCCGGCCAGCGGGTCTTCAGCTCCGTCGCCGTCTCTTTGAGCTTCGGCAGCAGCAGGTCCTTCGGCGCGCAGTAGGTGGCCAGACACAGCACCGCGAACTCATAGCCCGTGATGGAGGGGTGGTCCAGCTTCCGGTATGAGCCGATTTCCTCCAGCACGGCGCAGACCTCGTTGTGCTCGGCCACCGCCTGACGCAGGGCTTCATCGGAGATGTCGATGCCGTAGACCTCCGCGAGCTTGTCCAGCACCCGGGCGCGGCACATTCTCGCCATGTGGCGCACGGCATTCTCGTCGGCCTTCATGGGGGTGTCCACGTGCTGGATGAAGAAATCGGGATTCTGCTCCCGGATGGCGCCCAGATGGTTGATGTTTTCCATGCAGCTGGTCATCTGGCTGCAGGCGTAGGCGTCGAAGATGCTGTCCAAAAAGCCGTAGCCGCCCTCCAGGGCCCGCTCCAGCACCGCCCGGCAGTATTCGCAGGAGAGGCTGGTCATGTAATAGGTGCCCATCTCCATGGAGGCCGTCCGGGGCGCCCGCAGCCGCACGCTGAAGCATCCTGCCAGATTCAAAAGGGGCTCCGGCAGCTGGTAGCAGATCGTGCCGAGACATTTGCGGCCTTCTTTTTTTGCTGCGCGGATGAGCTCGTTGTCCGCGTTTTCCAGCAGGTTTTCAAACCAGATCAGATGCTTTAAATCTTTCATAAAACACGCTCTTTCCTTCGGTGTGGTTTTCAGAAACTGCGCAGAGGCCAAGGGAAAACGCCTCTGCGCTGAAAAGGAGGGAACGGGGATTTCAAGCCGTTCTGGTGTTATCTTATACAATATAAAAGAGCTTCGTCAATCGCCTGACAGACGATTCTCAGAAACTCACAAAAAAGGCGTTTCGGATTCGGTGACGGGTCCGGGCATCTGTTTTCAGCCTTGGACAGTTTCGGGAAAACTGTCCAAGGCTTCGGACAAAAAACACCCCGGACCGATTTCGGCCCGGGATGGGGATGGATGCAGTTGTTCAGACGCTTTCCAGCTGCTCCGGCGTCCAGCGGTATTCCGGGGCCACGTTGTAGAACATCTCGGAGCGGATGCGCGCCTCCCGGCGCAGGGAGAAGTCCCCGCCCCGCCGGCACCAGTCGTAGGTGACCTGATAGACGTTGTCCACGCCCATGGGGGCCATGCGCTCGGCGGGCTCCGTGCTCAGGATCACGCCCGTCTGCTGGCAGTTGCGCATCAGGCGGACGAACCAGTCGTCGGCGGCGTGGATCTGGGTGAGAATGTCCAGCTCGCCCAGCAACTCCAGCCGCAGCAGCGCCCCGGTGAGAGCCGGGCCGAAGTGGTAGGCGATGGCCAGATACCGGTCGCAGAGGATCCACATGCGCTCAAAGTCGTTTTTCGCGTCCATGAAGTGGTTCAGCACGGTGGTCTCGTCGGTCTTGGCCTTGGCCAGCACATACTTGATGATGTCCTGCTTGCCGGAAAAGGCGGAATAGAAGGAGGAGCGGCTCAGCCCCGCAGCTTTGCAGATTTCGTTGACCGATACGTTTTCATAGCCGTTTTTCTTGAACATCGCAACTGCGGTGTCCACAATCAGCGCCGCGTGCTTGGATTCCTAAAAGGACATGGCGTCATCCCCCTTGAACAAGCTGTACAACTTTTTGTACAGTATATCTGTTTTTGACCAAAAAGTCAAACACGCGCAGGAAACCAATCCGGAAAAAATTGCTTTTTCAGGGGAATGTGCTATACTGGACCTCGGAATCCAAAAGGAGAGAACCTGCCATGACCATCACTGCCATCTGCATCTTGCCCGGCATGGAGCCGGAGACGCCGATCGCGGCGGGCGGACGCACCGTGTTCGCGCCGGAGCCGGAACGGGTTGCCCATCTGTTTTCAAACGCCGGGGAGATCCTCGCCCAGCCGCTGCTGGGGGAGACGGAGGCCGCGCCCGGCTTCCTGGGCCTGCCTGATCGGGAGGACGTCCGCCGGGCGCGGGACGTGATCGCGGCCCTGATGGAATACAAATCGGACTGCGTCATCGCCGTGCCGCCTGGATTCCTGCGCGTGCTGCTGAACCAGATGGCCAAGCGCGGCTTCGTGGTGCGCAGGTCGGATGGCGGAAGCTTCAAACCCTTCGAGCGTGTCCGCATTACGGAAAAGCGCGACCACTGCGGCGGCTGCAATCACAATTGTCTGCTGCGCAGTCCCGGCTGCGGCATCGGCCGGGACAAGGCACGCAGACTTGGAATCGAAAAAACCTGACGTCTCGGCTGAGACTGCACCTGGTAAGATGAAAGTAGACACTTGAAAAAGTGCCTACTTTCATTTTTT
>CAMHRJ010000053.1 GCA_946187475.1 uncultured Clostridia bacterium
ATTCTCTTCTCCCCTTTCTCATCTAATATCGATATTCGATGTTTCCTGCTTTCAATATAACATCGAGGCTCGATATTGTCAAGCTGCAAATTTGTTCACGGCAGTTTTCTCTGTTTCCTGCAGGCGATCCCCGTCGCGCCATTGCAGCGCTTCGCCGGAATGCCAACGGCGCTCTTCGCAAATTGCCCAAAAGATTTTTGTGTTAATTTTGAAACTTATTGTTTCTGATTTGTTATGTAAATCGCTGCGTACGCCCGGCCTTTTTAGATTGGCAGTATTTTACAAACCATCACGCCTGTTTTTAGATTTTATGACGAATTTTAGACTATTTTTTAGAATTGTCTATTTTACCACTTGAATACGGTTATTTTTCCCAGTACAATAATAGCAACAGGGTAAGCAGCGCAAGCGCTGCCCTGCTTCCTTTTCCTGCAGGGGGGACAACGTGCGGAACAGGGAGACACGCAAAATACTTCTCTGAATTTACTTAGGGGGAAACTATTATGGCAAACTATGGACTGAACCTGGCACTGTGGATTCTGGGACTGGCCGGCGAGCATGACGCTGACGGCATCCTGAACCGCATTCTGGGTATGCTTCCGTAATCAAACAAAAGAAGCGCAAATGGAGAGAGCACGCCGCATGCGGCGTGCTCTTTTATGATGGTAGGTCTCCCCTCCCCTACACACATGAATTTGGTTCTGCAGATAATTTCACACCGGGCGATTCATACTATAATTCGAAACATAAAGCATCACCTCGCTGCGCAATTTCACAGCGAGGTGATATTCTTAATACTGTTTCTGTTCTCGTTTGGCCGCAAGCTCTGCCAGTTTGTCGTGGAGCTGGTCGTTCAGGCGGCTGAACACCGTCAGCACCGGCCAGGCCAGGGCGCCGAAGACCAGCAGGATCAGGGCGCTGGAGAAGTCCAGCTTCGTGAGGATGAACACCTCCGGCAGGAAGCAGAAGGCCACCACGAAGGAGAGCGTCAGCACGATCATCATGGCGATGCGGAGCTTGTTGTAGGGCTTACTGGTGCGGTGCACCATCATGAGACCCACGATGCCCATGACGCCGGTGCAGATGGTGCTCATGGAGGTCTCGTCGATCTTGAAAGCGATATAGAACAGCAGCACGCCCACGATCAGCACCAGGTCCGTCATGGCGCAGGGCAGCGCCCGGAAGATCACGTTGCGAAGGAACTTGCCCTTGACGCGGTTTTCGTTGGGCTCCATGGCCAGAATGAAGGATGGGATGCCGATGGTGACGCCGTTGACCATGCTCAGCGCCGCCGGCGTGAAGGGATAGGGCAGCGTGGCGAAGAGCGTGAAGAACGCCAGGAAGAAGGTGAAGATGTTCTTAACCAGATAGAGGGAGGCGCTGCGCTCGATGTTGTTGATGACGCGGCGGCCTTCGGCCACCACGGAGGGCATGGAGGCGAAGTTGTTGTCCATGAGGACGATCTGGGCCACCTGGGCGGCCACCTCACTGCCGCTGGCCACGGCGATGGAGCAGTCGGCCTCCTTCAGGGCCAGAACGTCGTTGACGCCGTCGCCGGTCATGGCCACGGTGTGGCCGTCGGCCTTCAAGGCCTGGACCAGCGCCCGCTTCTGGGTGGGGGTGACCCGGCCGAAGACGGTGTATTCCTCCGCGGCTTCCGCGATGGCCTCGTCGGTGGTGAGGGTCCGGGCGTCCACGAAGCGCTCCGCCCCGGCGATGCCAGCCCGCTTGGCCACCTCGGAGACAGCCCGGGGATTGTCGCCGGAGATGACCTTGACGGTCACGCCCTGGTCGGCAAAGTAGCCGAAGGTCTCCGGCGCCTCGGCGCGAATCTTGTTGGAGAGCAGGATCAGGGCAATGGGCAGCAGAGGCTGGTCGGGAACTTCGTCGTCCAGCTTTCCGTCATACATTCCGAGCAGCAAAACCCGGCAGCCCTGGGAAGAATAGCTTTCGATCAGCTCGTCAAATTCCGCCTCCTGGTGGGCCAGGAGCACATCCGGTGCGCCCAGGAGATAGGTCTCGTCCTCGTGGAAGGAGACGCCGCCGTACTTCTTCGCGCTGGAGAAGGGCAGCGTATGGATGGCCTTCTGCTTCACCTCGCCGGTGAAGTAGCGCCGCAGGGCGGCCATGGTGTCGTTGTCCGCCTGCATGGCGTAGACGTAGTCCGCCATGATGAGGCGCACATCGTCCTCCACGAACCGCTCCTCCGAGAGCAGGTGGATGTCCTCCACGGTCATCTTGTTCTCCGTGACGGTGCCGGTCTTGTCCACGCAGAGGGTATCCACCCGGGCCAGAGTCTCGATGCACTCCAGCTCGTGGGCCAGGGTCTTTCGCTGGGCCAGACGCAGCACGCCCGCCACCAGGGCGAGGCTGGTGAGCAGATAGAGCCCCTCGGGGATCATGCCGATGATGGAGCCCACCGTGGAAGTCACCGCCGTGGGCACGTCCCGATCCAGCCAGAGGTATTCCTTGATGAACATGATGGCGCCCAGAGGGATGACCAGAAAGCCGATCCACTTGACCAGGTTCTGGAGCGAGCGCATCATTTCGCTCTGCTGCGGGGGCTTGGCGGCCTTGGCCTCCAGCGTCAGGCGGGAAACGAAGCTGTCCGCGCCCACCTGGGTGAGCCGGGCGCGGCACTGGCCGCTGACCACGAAGCTGCCGGAAAGCAGCTGATCTCCGGGGAGCTTGTGGATTTCGTCGGATTCACCGGTGATGAGGGCTTCGTTGACGTAGCACTCCCCTGCCGCAACCACCGCGTCAGCGTAAATCTGGTTTCCGGCGCCGAGAATGACGATGTCGTCCCGGACCGCCAGGGCAGTTTCGATGGTGCGCTCCTTGCCGTCGCGGATGACCGTGGCTTTCGGCGCCGCCAGAACACTCAGCTCCTCCAGGGTCTTCTTGGAGCGCAGCTCCTGGATGATGCCGATGGCGGTGTTGATGATGATGACGCCCATGAACGTGAGATTCAGCAGCAGTCTCGGCTGCACGAAGCTCACGGCGATGACGCACAGGGCCAGCAGGAAAAAGAGAATATTAAAATAGGTAAAGGTGTTGGAGAGGATGATCTCTCTGGTGCTCTTGCCGGCGCCCTCCACGGGGGTGTTGGCCCAGCCGGCGTCCACGCGCTCCCTGGCCTGGGCCTCGGTGAGTCCCAGGTCCGGGTCCGTCTCCAGCACGGGCAGCTCCCGCCGGGACGGAAGGTCCGGTTCTTTCTGTTTCGGTCGTTGCAGTTTCTGCAGCAGGTTGTCCACGTTTGCACACTCCTGAGGATAATTCAAACCTATTGTAGCAGAAAGGCGCATAAAAACGTACAGGAAAATGTGAATTTTTTGAATTCTGTTGCATGACCCACCATTCTGTGGTATAATTCAACTGGTTTATCAGATGTGTTCAAAAAAACCAAATTATTTTATATTTAGGAGGAACGTAACATGAGCATTCTTTCCCGTTTTGCAGACATCATCTCCGCGAACATCAACGCCCTGTTGGAGAAAGCGGAAGACCCCGCAAAGATGATCGACCAGTATCTGATCAAGGCCAAGGAAGACCTGGCCCAGGTCAAGCAGGAGACCGCAGGCGTCATGGCCGAGGAAACCCGCTGCAAGCGCCTGATGGATGACGCCCAGGAAGCGGTCGACAAGTATGAGAGCCTGGCAAAGAAGGCTCTGGCCGCCGGCAACGAGGGCGACGCCCGCCAGCTGATCGCCAAAAAGCAGGAGCTGGAGAAGACCCTCATCGCCGCCACCAACAACTACTCCGTGGCGAAGGCCAACGCCGACAAGATGCGTCAGCTCTATGAGAAGCTGTCTCAGGACGTGGCCACCCTGCAGGCCCGCCGCAGCAACATCAAGGCCACCGTGGCCGTTGCCAAGACCCAGGCCCGCATCAACGAGGCCACTGCCGCCGCCGAGAGCGCCCACGGTTCCATCGCCGCCTTCGAGAAGATGGAGCAGAAGGCCCAGGAGATGCTGGACCGCGCCAACGCCGAGGCAGAGCTCAACGGCATGGCCGCCCCCAACATGATTACCCTGGAGGAGAAATACTCCGAGCCCGGTGAAGCAGCCGTGGAAGACGAGCTCGCCAGACTGAAGGCCGAGCTCGGTATGTAAGATGCCCGGCGGAAGAGCCGGCGGAGGCGGCGGTCATGCCTCAGGCGGAGGCGGAGGCCGCGTAGGCGGCAGCTTTGGCGGTTCCCGCAGCAGCGGGAGCAGCTTCGGCGGTTATCGCGCCGGCGGCGGAAGTCGGGGAAGCTTTTATCCCTCTGTCGGCTCCCGCCCCGTGCGGGACTATACGCCCAGAAGCAGCCAGCGCTATAACGTGCCGTCCAGCATGCGCCCCAGCTATCGCACCTCCAGGCCCATCATCTACGCCGGCCCCATCTATCACAGCTCCGGCCATTCCGGAAGCAGTTCGTCCAAGCCCGGCACGGCGGCGCACGCCAGCGGCGCTTCGGGCGGCAGCAGCAGCTCCAGCGGCAACAGCGGCTGCGCAACGCTGCTGATCGTATTTCTGGTCTTCGGCCTGATCCTGCTGCTCTTCGGCGCCCTCGCCGGACGGGGCGGCAGCAGCTCCGGCGGCGTCACCGCCTCCACGGTGCAGCGCGAGCCTCTGGCCGCCAGCGCCGTCAAGGAGACCGGCTATTACGAGGACAACATCGGCATGATCAACAGCTCCTCCGCCCTCCAGGCCGGCATGAAGCAGTTCTATCAGGAGACCGGCGTGCAGCCCTTCCTGTATACGACGCCGGACGTGAACGGCGACTATGATCCCTCCAACACCACGCTGGAGGCTTACGCCCAGACGCTGTACAGTGAGCTCTTTGACGACGACGGGCATTTCCTGGTCATCATCTATGACGCGGACCCCTCCGGCTTCGGGTATTACTACATTCCCGGCAACGCCGCCAAGGCCGTCATGGACGCGGAAGCTCTGAGCATCTTCGAGGGCTATGTGAACGCCGACTTCGATCAGTATTACGACAGCCCGGCGGGCTACTTCTCCAAGGTATTTTCCGACACCTCCAGCCGCATCATGCAGGTGACCAAGAGTCCCCTGATCAAGGTGGGCATGGTGATCATCCTGGTGGCAGGCATCGCCCTGCTCTACCTGTGGTGGAAGAAGGCAAAGGAAAAGAAGATCGAGGAGATGGAAAAGGCCCAGCAGATCCTGGACGCCGACATCGGTGAGCTGATCAAGGACCCCGAGCTGGAAGTCCTGGAGCAGAAATACGGCGACAAAAAAGAATAAGCAAAAAACAGAGGCATCATGGATGCCTCTGTTTTTTATGTTGGAACGGATTCAGTTCTTACTCCGGATCATGCGCAGGACGGCAGTGAGGATGCCGTAGGCCACGCCGGCGATGGGCCAGACGATCCAGGTACGGTGCCACTCCATGGTGATGAAGCTCCAGCCGAGATAGATCGTCAGCACCGCCGCCCAGTAGATGGAGGCGATGTGCTGGTTTTTCGCCGCCTCGGCCTTGACCGCCCGGCTGCAGTCGCCCTCCTCCAGCAGCACGTCGTAGCCGCCGTGGAGGATGCTGGTGCGCACGATGAAATACACGCCCACAGCCACCATGATCAGCAGCGCGCCGGTGGCGACTGCCATCGGGAAGTCTTCATCCCCCTTCAGGGTCAGCATCACGAAGATCGGAACCACCGACAGGACACAGAGGGTAATGCCCAGCACCAGGCGCCGGGTGTGGGTGGGCGCGTACTGCTCCTTCCGCTCCTTCACCATGCCGTCTACGCCGTAGGCGGTGTCCAGCGGTACCTCGGAGAGGTCATCAAACTTGCTCATGCGGATGCCCGCCGTGAGAAACAGAGGCAGGGCCGCGCAGATGAACAAAAACAGCACCACGCCGCCGAGGCCGGCAGCCTGGTTTTCCGTGAGGGCGAAGCGTCCGGCATCCTGGCCCACATTCAGAAGAATCATCATCACCGGGGACATGATACACAGCATCACGCCCAGGGCGATGCGCTTGGCGCCCATGGCCCGGGTCTCCAGGAAGGCGTTGGCTTCCTCCATCTCTACCCGGCGCAGCGGGCTTTCCTCAGGCAGGATCTCGTCCGGGTCTGGCTGCGCCTGCTCCGGCTCCAGCTCATCTTTCAATAAGTAATCCGTGCTGACGCCGAAGAGCCGGCTCATGGCCAGGATCCGGTTCATGTCCGGCACGGACTGGGCGCCCTCCCATTTGGAAATGGACTGGCGGCTGACGCCCAGCTGATCGGCCAGCTCCTCCTGGGACCAGCCGTTTTTCTTTCTTAAATCGATGATCTTATCTGCGAGAATCATGGTTTTCTCCTCTCCCCCGCGCCGCGGGTGTTTTCTGACTGCAGAATAGCAAATCGGAAGCAAAAAGTCCATCAACCGGGCTTTTCAATTTGTCAACCGACGATTGCAATCGCTGCAACCGGAAGGAAAAACGTTAAAATTCAAGGGATTGTACGAACAGAGCGGGTAAAACAGTTGTCAATGTTGGAAGAGGCGTCTCGGCTCCCTCAGCTAACGCATGGCACGACCATCCAAATCAAAGATTTGGGGTCTAAGCACATGGGAGGGAGCTGGCACGGCGTCAGCCGTGACTGAGGGAGAGAGCCTTTCCGCTTGTATGCACTTGGTTTCATGCATACCGTGTCCAACGTCCGCTCCCTCAGTCAGCTTCGCTGACAGCTCCCTCGCCGAGGGAGCCAAGTGGTGCGGTGCAGCAGCCGACATCCTGTTAAACTCCCAATTTACCGCGCAAAAAACCTCGAAGCGCTCTTACACGCTCCGCGGCGAATGGTTTCAGCTTCGGCTCTCGTCCAGACGCTGGGCAAAGCGCACGCTGGGGATGGCCCGCAGGTGCTCCATGGCCTCGTCCGGGGTCAGGGAGCGGTTCATGATCTCCAGCTCCAGCTTGTAGCCGTCATACTCGCCGCCCTCCGGGCCGAAGGGGTCGATGGTGTTGAGCATGATGTCCGCCTCCTTCAGGGCAGTCATGAGCTTGCTGAGCTGCAGGTCACTGTCCACCTCCACATAGGTGGTCAGCATGTGGGTCAGCTTCACGCGGCGGCTGTCCAGCCGGTAGAGCGGCACCTGGACGATGTAGATGATCAGGCACATGAGCAGGGCGCACTCCACATACCCCGCGCCGCAGACCAGGCCCATGGCGCCCGTGGCCCAGAGGCCCGCCGCCGTGGTGACGCCGCTGATGTGGTTGTGGTTCCGGCCGGTGACGATGATGCTGCCCGCGCCCAGAAAGCCGATGCCGCTGATGACCTGGGCCGGAACGCGCATGGTGTCCCCCGGGACACCCAGGATCTCGATGCTGAACTGGGACATGATCACCGTGCTGGCCGCGCCCAGGCACACCAGCACATGGGTGCGAAAGCCCGCCGGCCGCTGCTGGCGGCCCCGGCTGTAGCCGATCACCGCGCCGCAGAGGCAGGCCGTCAGGAACCGGATCAGCACAGACAGCGGCCCGAGGTCCCGCAGGAAGGGGAAAATCTGCATCAATGTCATGGGAAGCGCCTCCCTCGAAGTTGTCAATTTAAATAAAATTGTATCGGATTTTTGTACAATTGTCAATCGTTTCTAAACACTACCTGGGGACTTGGTTTTTTATCCGTCGAAACTCGGTTTGTAACATCCGAGAGATTTATTCAACAGTTACAATTCGTAGTGATAAATAATCCATTTTCAGCCTATTTTTCACAAATTTTTTTCTTGAAAATCAACAATTTGTTTGACATTTAACACGAACTCTGGTATTCTTACATTGTATGCGGCGTGGGAGAATTTAAGATTTTTTAAGATCTGCCACGAGTACCAAATCGAAAAGTAATTCAATGCGAAATCTTTTAAGGGGGCTTGCACATGAGAGACTTGAAACACCTGATCGCATTTGAAAAACTCCTGGAGGAAGCCAACAACCCGTTGGTTCGCCAGGCCAAGGAAGAGGGTCTGAAGGCGCTGGGCTACACCTGCTACTTCATGCCTGAGGTTCTGCTGGACCTGCCTGGCTGCTTCTCCGTGCGTCTGCGCGCACCGGGATGCACCTCCCCTGACATTGCGACCTACTATCTGTCCGGTCGTGTATGTCACTACGGCCGCAGCCTCTTCGAGCGCGCGCTCGAGGGCGGCTACAACTTCCTCGACGCCCAGATGGCAACCGAGACCTGCACGGTCACCTGCCGTTTCCAGGAGCACCTGGGTTACATGGACGTCATCCAGAACCCGGACTTCTTCGTGGACTTCACCGACGTCCCCTTCAAGAAGACGGCCAACGCCATCGACCACTACAAGACCGAGCTGCAGCACCACGTGCTGAATCCTCTGCACGAGAAGTTCGGCATCGATGTCTCTGACGAAGCCATTCGCAAGGCCATCGAGCAGCACAACGAGGTCTGCGAGCTGATCCAGGAGATCGGCAGCTACCGCAAGCTGGACAACCCGACCATCACCGGTTTCGAGTTCCAGATCATCCAGCTGGTCAGCCTGACCTGCCCGAAGCACCTGATTCTCCCCATGCTGCGTGAGACCGCCAAGGAGATGAAGACCCGCAAGCCCGACAAGAAGCCGACCTACCGCTGCAAGGTCATTCTGGCCGGCTCCGAGTGCGACGATCCTTACTTCACCCAGCTGATCGAAGGCTGCGGCGCTCTGGTTGTCGCCGACCGTCACTGCTACGGCTCCATCGAGTCCCGCGTGCCGATCGAGATCCAGGAAGGCGAGTCCGCTCTGGACGCTGTCGCCCGCCACTATCTCAAGACCAGCCAGTGCCCGCGCTTCATGCCGCAGGACGACATGCGCGCCCGCAAGCAGTTCCTGGCCGACCTGGCCAAGGAGTACAAGGCCGACGGTATCATCGTGGAATCCAACAAGTTCTGCGAGTACTGGAGCTACGAGCGTACCATCGACACGATCATCCTGCCCCGCGACTTCGGCATTCCGGTCTGCTCCATCGAGAAAGAGTACATCAACGGCGCTTCCGGCCAGCTGCGTACGCGCTTCCAGGCCTTCGTCGAGAGCATTGAGATCAAGAAGATTCAGGAGGCGATCTAATGAAAGATATGAAGAAACTCGTTCGCGACTTCTGGTACGGCAAGCCGGCAGAAGAGATGCGCATGGCCGACCTGTACATCCAGCCCACCGGCCTGTATAAGCACAGAGAGTGGCGCGGCGTCGTTGACACGTTCTATTACATGTACATGATCTGGGGTTACAACTACCTCCACATGGTCATGGACGTTATGAAGTACGGCAGCCTGATCGACTTCGTGAAGGGTCTCTGGCGTTACCGCTGGATGGGCCAGACCTACATCCCCGTTCTGCACTGGTTTGACCGCGGCCTCGAAGGTCTGCGCGGTCCCGCTCTGCGCGGCTCCGCATGGCACTATCGTGCCATGGTCAACAGCACCATCCGTCAGTTCCAGACCATGTTCAAGGCTGACACCAAGCTGCACGGCGGCAAGAAGAACGATGCTTATTATCACACCATCGCTCACAAGGAGACCTTCTGGGGCGGCCTGCTGTATGGTTGGACTGACAAGTTCATCACCCAGCCTCTGGAGATGATCCCCTACTTCGTCACCTGCCACGTCAACAGCCACGTCGTTCTCAATTACATCGACGCTGCTCAGTCCATGGGCCTGCCGGGCGACCCCTGCCCGATGTGCCAGGCTGAGGAAGGCATCTTCGTTCTCGACGACGTGCCGGATTACAGCCCGATGTTCATCACCTGCAACGAGGCCTGCGACGGCTCCGTCGCTTCCACCATTCTGCAGGACTGGTTCTGGGATAAGCCGCTGTTCGCCTTCCCCATGACCATGCAGTTTGACAACGAAGAGGTCATGAAGAACTCCATGAACGAGGTCCAGCAGTGCTGGGCGTTCGTCGAGGAGCAGACCGGCGTTCCCATGAACTGGGATCTGCTGAATCAGCGTCTCGAGGAGCAGAACGAGCTCATGCGTTTCGAGTGGGAGAAGTGGGACGTCGCCGCCAACACCAACAGCTACCCGATCAACGGTGTTGCCCAGGCTCTGTACCGCATCTACCAGTCTCAGTACGGCACCCACGGCGAGAACGACATCTGGCACTTTGTTGACCGCAAGGTTCGCCCGATCATGGAGAAGGCCGTTGCCAACAAGATCAACACCTTCCCGAAGACCCGCCACAGAGTCATCGCCTGGTCCTGCGCTCCGCTGTACTATTCCAACTGGTGCACCTGGGCTTACAACGCCTGGGGCCTGAACGTCATCATCAACATGGACTCCCTGATGTTCAACATGGAAATCCGCACCGACACCAAGGAGCACACCATCTACGACATGGCCAAGTACCACCTGAAGGCTCCCATGCGCAACAACGCCGTCGGCGGTCTGCACCACATTCTCGAGCTGTGGATGTGGATGGAGCGCTTCAACTGCGACATGGTCGCCATGTACGACCAGCTGCAGTGCAAGGGCATGCAGG
>CAMHRJ010000054.1 GCA_946187475.1 uncultured Clostridia bacterium
GCCAGGCTCCCTTCGGCGGCGCGGACCGTCTGATCGGCACCAACCCCATCATCCTGGGCTGCCCCACCACCAACCCCGAGCGTCCCATCGTCATCGACGTCTCCACTTCCGGCGTGGCCATCGGCAAGGTCCAGGCCTATCGCCGTGAGAACAAGCAGATGCCCGAAGGCTGGGCCAACGACTACGACGGCAACCCCACCACCGACCCCAACGTGGCCTACTGCGTCCGTCCCATGGGCGACCACAAGGGTTACGGCCTGGCCGTGTTCGTCGACATGTTCGGCGGCGTCCTCTCCGACGCCCTCACCAGCCCCGAGATCCCCTTCGTCGAGGACATGCGTCCCGAGGAGACCGGCTTCGCCGTCATCCTGCTGGACATCGCCCATTTCATCGACGTGGACCGCTTCAAAGAGCACTCCTCCCTGTACGCGAAGCTCATCAAGAACAGCCGCACCGCCACCGGCGTGAAGGAGATCTTCATGCCCGGCGAGATCGAGGCGCGTCTGCTGGAAGAGCGCAAGGTCACCGGCGTTGACTTCTCCGACGCGCTGGAAGCCGAGCTCACCGAGCTGGGCCGCAAGTGCGGCGCTCTGAGCGCCGACGGCGTGCTGGCCGATCTCCTGGCCTGATTTCATAACCAACGCCCCGGGCTGTGAAGCGCATTCACAGCCCGGATTTTCTGCCGGACGATTGACACGGCACAATGCGGAATTTATAATGATTCCAAAGCGCCAAAATTTGCGAACAGGAGGAACTTGCATGGCAAATTACAACAAGATCACGCCCGAGATTGCCGAGCAGCTGAAGGCTGTGGTCGGCGAGCGGCGTTTCGCCGCGGGCGAGGAAGTTGACCCCAACTACAGCCACGACGAAATGCCCATCTACGGCAGCTACTACCCGGAGGTCACCGTGGATGTGGAGTCTACGGAAGAGGTCTCCAAGATCATGAAGATCTGCAACGACAACAAGATCCCCGTCACCTGCCGCGGTGCCGGCACCGGCCTCGTGGGCGGCTGTGTGCCTCTGGCCGGTGGCGTGGTGCTCTGCACCAAGCGCATGAACAAGATTCTGCACTATGACATGGACAACCTGGTGGTGCGCATCCAGCCCGGCGTGCTGCTGAAGGACCTGGCGGCGGACGCTCTGACCCACGGTCTGATGTATCCCCCCGATCCCGGCGAGAAGACCGCCACCGTGGGCGGCAACATCTCCACCAACGCCGGCGGCATGCGCGCCGTGAAGTACGGCGTCACCCGGGACTACGTCCTGGCCCTCACCGTGGTGCTGGCCGACGGCCGCATCATCGAGCTGGGCAAGACCGTCTGCAAGACCAGCTCCGGCTACAGCCTGCTGCACCTGATGGTGGGCTCTGAGGGTACCCTGGGCATCATCACCGAGATGACCATGAAGCTGATCCCCAACCCGGTCTGCGACGTCAGCTGCCTGGTGCCCTTCCCGGATGTGGACTCCTGCATCAAGTTCGTGCCCCACATCAAGCTGGCGAATCTGGATCCCCAGTCCATCGAGTTCATGGACGCGGACATCGTCACGTCGTCCTCCGCCTTCACCGGCATCCCCACCTTCCCCGAGCGGGTCAAGGACGCCGACGTGGGCGCCTCCCTGCTGGTGACCTTCGTGGGCGCCGACGAGGACGAGCTGGACCAGAAGCTCATCAAGCTGGGCAAGATCGCCGAGGAAGCCGGCGCTCTGGACGTGCTGGTGGTGGCCACCAGTTCCAACAAGAAGGCCGCCTGGGCCGCACGCAGCAGCTTCCTGACCGCCATTGAGGCGGACACCAAGCTCCTGGACGAGATGGACGTGGTGGTGCCCGTGGACAAGATTCCCGCCTTCCTGATCTACATCCGCAGTCTGGGCGACGAGGTGGGTCTCACCATCCGCAACTTCGGCCACGCCGGCGACGGCAACCTGCACATCTACTGCTGCTCCAACGATCTGGAGCTGGACGAGTTCAAGCGCCGCACCAAGATCGTCATGGACAAGGCCTATGCCAAGTGCACGGAGCTGGAAGGCCAGGTCTCCGGCGAGCACGCCATCGGCCACGCCAAGATGGAGTACCTGCGCGAGAGCGTGGGCGACGACGTCTTCGGCCTCATGGGCGAGATCAAGCGCGTCTTTGACCCGAACTACATCCTCAACCCGGGCAAGGTCTGCGACGCCTCTCTCCGGCAGTGAGAAGAAAGGAGAACGACATGCTGAAAATCCTCGTTTGTGTCAAGCAGATTCCGGACGTTGACCTGGTGAAGATGGACCCCGAAACCGGCAACCTCGTCCGCGCCGGCGTTCCCACGCTGACGAACCCCCTGGACCTGAACGCCCTGGAGGCCGCCGTCCAGACCAAGGAAAAATACGGCGGTGAGGTCACCCTCATCACCATGGGTCCGCCCATGGCGGAGAGCACCCTGCGGGAGTGCCTGGCCGTCGGCGGCGACGACGCCATTCTGATCTCCGGCCGGCCCTTCGGCGGCGCCGACACCCTCTCTACCAGCTATTCCATCGTGAAGGCCTCGGAGATGAAGGGCAAGTTCGACCTGATCTTCTGCGGCAAGGAGTCTCTGGACGGCGCCACCGGCCAGATGGCCTCCCAGCTGGCGGAGCGCTTCGACGCGTCCCAGATCTCCTGCTGCTACAGCATTGAGAACGTGGCCGACGGCAAGATCCGCGCCGTCCGCGCGCTGGAGGACGGCAAGGAGACCGTGGAGGCCACGCTTCCCTGCCTCATCACCGTGGAGAAGGACAACTTCTACGGCCGTCTGCCCAATCTGGAGGCCTATCTCGGCTCCAAGAAGGCGGAGATCACCACCTACACCGAAAACGACATCGACGGTCTGGATCTGAACAAGATCGGCGTGCCCGGCTCCGGGACCATCGTCCCGAAGATCTATCCGCCCGAGCTGCCGGAGCCCGGCCAGATCATCAACACCGGCAGCGCCAAGTCCGACGCCCAGCGTCTGGTAGAGCTGCTGGCGGAAAAGGGTTCGATTTAAGGAGGGCGACATGATGCAGAAATCTGATTACAAAAACATGTGGGTCTACATCGAGCACGACGGGAAGACCGCCGCGCCCGTGGGCCTGGAGCTCTGCTGCGAGCTGAGAAAGCTCTGCGACACCACCGGCGACAAGCTCTACGCCGTCATCATCGGGGACCTGCCCCATGAAGAGGTGGACAAGGTGCGCGAGTGCGCCGTGGACGGCATCATCTACGTCAGCGGCACCGGCTATGACTACTTCAACACCGACGCCTACGCCAACGCCTTCACCGTCCTCTCCAGAAAGTACAACCCCTCCGCCATCTTCGTGGGCGGCACCATCAACGGCCGCGACTTCGCGCCCCGGTTCGCCGTCCAGCTGGACACCGGCTGCACCTCCGACGCCATGGAGCTGGAGTATGACCCCGAAACCGGCGACATCCAGTTCATCGAGCCTGCCGTCGGCGGCAAGATCATGGCGGTCATCACCGTTCCGGAGCTCCGTCCCCAGGTGGGCACCATCCGGCCCGGCACCTTCAAGTACGCCCCCGCTGGCCGCAAGGCGGAGATCGAAGTGATCTGCGAGGAGATCAACTTTGACCCCGAGGCCATCCGCTGCAAGCACATCGATTTCGTCCCCGACGATCTGGACCCCGAGCTGGACATCGCCAACGCCGACTGCATCGTCTGCGTGGGCAACGGTCTGAAGGACTCCGAGCATCTGGAGCGCTACCGTGAGCTGGCAAAGCTCCTGGGCGGCAAGATCGGCTGCACCCGTCCCCTGTTTGACCGGGGCATCCTGCCCTACAAGCTGCAGATCGGCCAGTCCGGCGTCATGGTCAAGACGAAGCTCTACATCAGCTTCGGCGTCTCCGGCGCCGTGAACCACACCGCAGGCGTGGACGCGGACGTCTTCGTGGCCGTGGACAAGAACCCCGACGCGCAGATCTTCAACTACTGCGACTACGGCATCGTGGGCGACATGGACACCGTCTGCGACGAGCTCATTGAGCTGCTGAAGGCCCGCCAGAAATAAGGCATAACCAAACACAACGTGAGGCGAATTCGGAAGATACTGCGAATTCGCCTCACATTTTTTTGGAATCACGCCGGATCGCCGGGAGGGTCAAGACCCTCCCCTACGATTTCTATTTCAGTGCGTGTAGGGGCGATTCAAGAATCGCCCGTGCGGAATCCACCACCGCACCAAATCCATGCTCGTAGGGGAGGGGCTTGCCCCTCCCGCGTTCTCCTCCCACCGTTTTTCTCTTGCTTTTTCTTGACCGGGATGGTACACTCAAATTGCCACACGAACCGAATATGTTTGCAAATTCGAGAATGTGTTTTTACCTCGGTAAAAACGCACTCTCAATTCGTGCATTCTTCGGATTTGCAAGAAGGTTTGTGTGGCGCAAACGGAGTTGCGTTTTTCGTGCGCAGCTTCGGCTGCGCACTTTTTGTTTTTCAGAGAAAAGAAAGGAAACTGCAAATGAAAAAACGAATGTTGGTTCTGGTGTTGGCGCTGGTGATGGTGCTGTCGCTGCTGCCTTTCGGTGCAAGCGCGGCGGAGATCGTGGACAGTGGTAAGTGCGGTAAAAACGTCACCTGGACACTGGACAGCAACGGCCTCGTGACCATCAGCGGAACAGGCGCAATGGCAGATTATGATGCTTATGATATGACAGAGTATAGGCATAATGGCGTTGTTTCTCCGTTTATGTACGCAGAGGATATTTATGATGTTGTGATTCAAGATGGTGTAACGAGTGTTGGAGAAAAGGCGTTTAAAGGCTGCAGACTTCTCATGGGCGTGACAATACCGGATAGCGTGACGAGCATTGGACTAGACGCCTTCTTTGGTACTGAGTTGAGCAGCTTGGAACTCCCGGATAGTGTAACAAGTATCGGACCGGGGGCTTTCGATGGTTGCGATTTTTCGGACGTTACGATCCCGAAAAGTGTGACGAGCATTGGAGCCGCCGCATTCAGCGAAAACCACAACCTGCAAAGTGTAACGATTCTGGGAAACGTGACAACCATTGAGTATAACACTTTCAGCTATTGTACTAGTCTTCAAACAGTGTCCATTCCGTCAACAGTAACGAAAATCGGTGAGAATGCATTTCTCGAAACCCATGTAAAAGATGTTTATTTCGACGGTACGGAAGAACAATGGGAGAATGTGCGTATCGAATATGGAAATGATCGACTGCTCTATGCAACTGTTCATTATGCGGATGTTGCCGAGCAGACAACACCGCCGGAACCCAGCAAGCCCACCACCAAAAGCCCCTTCAAGGACGTGAAGAAGGATGCGTATTATTTCGATTCTGTCCTCTGGGCCGTGAATCACGACCCTGTGGTGACTGCCGGCACCAGCGCGACCACGTTCTCCCCCAACAATGATTGCACCCGCGCCCAGATGGTGACCTTCCTCTGGCGCGCCGCCGGAGAGCCGAAGCCCGCCAGCACCAAGAACCCCTTCAAGGATGTGAAGAAAGGCGCCTATTACTACGACGCTGTTCTCTGGGCAGTAGGCGAGGGCATCACGGCGGGCACCAGCGAGAACACCTTCAGCCCGGACGACACCGTCATCCGTGGTCAGACGGTCACTTTCCTGTGGCGCATGGCGGACCAGCCCACGGTGAAGGCCAAGAATCCCTTCAAGGATGTGAAGAGCAGCGCCTATTATTATGACGCTGTCCTCTGGGCGGTAAAGAATAACATCACCGCCGGAACGTCCGCGAACGCCTTCTCGCCCAATGATTCCTGCACAAGAGCGCAGATCGTAACCTTCCTCTATCGCGATCTGGGATAAACACATACAGCAAAAAAGAGCTGCCGACCGGCAGCTCTTTTTCCTTGACAGGGGCGCGGCGGAGCGGGTATAACAGTAATAACCACACTTTGAAAAGGACGCAATCCTATGGACTTTCAGGCAATGTATCGGGAAAAGCTCCGCACGGCGGAGGAGGCGGTGCAGATCGTGAAGGACGGCGACTGGGTGGATTACAGCCAGGCCTGCTCCTTCCCCCAGGCGCTGGACGCGGCGCTGGCCAGACGCAGCGGCGAGGTCTTCGACGTGAAGATTCGCAACGCTATCTCCATGGTACCCATCGCCACGGTGGAGGAGGACCCCCATGGCTCCTTCACCTACAATCTCTGGCACTGCTCCGCCCTGGACCGGAAGTACATCGACGCGGGCAAGGCCTTCCACATCCCCATGCTCTTTCGCCACTGCGGCGCCTATTACACCAAGGGCTATGCTCCGGTGAACGTGGCCATGATCACCGTGGCGCCCATGGACGCGGAGGGGTACTTCTCCTACGGTCTCACCAACTGCGCCACCCAGGAGATCATCGACGCGGCGGAGCACATCATCCTGGAGGTGAACCCGTCCATGCCCACGGTGCCCGGCGTCACCGGCCACCGCATCCACATCCGGGACGTGGACTGCGTGGTGGAGTCTGACCTCCCCGTGCCCACCATCCAGTCCCCCAAGGCCACGGAGGTGGACCGCAGAATCGCGGAGTACATCTTCCCCTACGTCACCAGCGGCTGCACCCTGCAGCTGGGCATCGGCGGCATCCCCAACTCCATCGGCAGCATGATCGCGGAGTCCGACGTGCGGGATTTGGGCATGCACACCGAGCTCATGAGCGACGGCTATCTGGATCTCTATCGCGCCGGGAAGATCACCAACAAATACAAAAAGCTCCACCCGGGCAAGGGCGTCTTCAGCATCTGCAACGGCTCCCGGGCCCTCTACGACTTCCTGGACCGCAACCCGGAGATCGTCACCGCCCCCATGCACTGGGTCAACAGCCCCGCCGTCATCCGGGAGCTGGACGATTTCATCAGCATCAACGGCTGCATCGCCGTGGATCTCTTCGGCCAGGTCAGCAGCGAGTCTGCCGGTCTGCGCCAGATCTCCGGCACCGGCGGGCAGGTGGACTTCGTCACCGGGGCCATGGAGGCAGAGCACGGAAGGGCCTTTCTGGCCATGCACTCCACCTACATGGACAAAACCGGAGCGCTCCACTCCAACATCCTGCCCCATTTCACCGGCGGCGACATCATCACCACGCCCCGGACCCAAGCCCCCTGCATCGTGACGGAATACGGCATGGCCCGGCTTCCGGGACTGCCCACCTGGCAGCGGGCAGAGGCGCTGATCCGCATCGCCCACCCGGACTTCCGGGAGGACCTGATCCGCGCCGCCCAACAGCAGAAGATCTGGCGCCGGAGCAACCAACGCTAAACCACAAAACGCAGAAAACCCCTGCCGCAATGCGGCAGGGGTTTGGTTTATTTGCGATTACTTCAGAGCCTTGTCGAAGTTCTGGAGCATGGCGGCGACCTCCGCGCGGGTGGCGGAGCTCAGCGGGTTCAGACGACCCAGATTATCGCCGTTCATGACGCCGAGGGTGGTGGCCCACTGCATGGCGTCCTTGGCCCAGCCGGAGATCAGCTTGGCATCCTTGAAGCTGCTGAGCACCTTGGCACTGCCGTCAGCGTTCAGGCCCTTCCAGGCAGCGTAGCGCTGGAGGATGGCGGCCATCTGCTCGCGGGTGGCGGTGGCGTTGGGGTCAAAGCTGCCGTCCGGGAAGCCGTTGACCAGACCCAGGCTCTGGGCCCACATGACGGGCTGGTAGTACCAGGCGTTCTTGGCCACGTCACTGAACTTGCCCTTCAGATCGAAGGTGGGATTGCCCTCCATGTTGTAGAGGATCTGAGCGATCTGGGCGCGGGTGACGATGCCCTGAGGATCAAAGCTGTCCTCGCTGACGCCCTTCATGTAGCCGCGCTCGGTGACATACTTCACCGCGTTGTAGAACCAGGAGTTCTGGAACACGTCACGCAGATGGCTGATCAGGCCGGCGATCACGGGGGTCTTCTCGGTGCCGGAGGTCTCAGCGCCGGAGAAGTAAGCGTCTGCAGCCTGAATGGCGGCGGGAACCTGCACCAGGCCCCAGCCGTAGGTGGTATCATATCCCGGGTCGCCCAGGTCCTTGCAGGAGGCCTTTAGAATCTCCTCAAAATCGACTCGGTTCATTTCCGGATACTTTTCCTTCAGCAGGGCTGCCACACCGGACACAAAGGGAGCGGCGTAGGAGGAGCCGGCACTCAGCTTGGCAATGTAGGGCAGACGGCAGCTGAGGCTGATGACGCCAAAGCCGGGAGCGGTGACGAAGATGCTCTCGTTGTGGTTGGAGAAGGAGGTGGTCTTGGCGAACATATTCACCATGCCGACGCCGATGGTCTCCTCATAGCCGCCGGGATAGTGAATGTCCTCCGTGCCTTCATTGCCGGTGGAGCAGACGATGATGACGCCCTTGGATTCGGCGTACTGGATTGCCTTCTCTTCCGTCGGGCTTCCCTTCAGGGAGCCGGAGCTGATATTGATTACGTCGCAGTCGAATTCGTCCACCGCGGCATAAATCGCTTTTGCGTTGATGCCGGTATTGGATTTTCCGTTGGTGGAGGTCTTCAGCGGCACGATGGTCACACCGGGGGCCACGCCCGCAATGCCCACGCCATTGCCCTTGGTGGCGCCGATGATGCCGGCAACAAAGGTTCCGTGGCCGTCCGTATCATCGGTATTCTGGCTTGCATCCACCAGGTTCTTGCCCGCATGCAGGCGGCTGCTGTCAATGTCGCCGGTGTTCAGAGACACGCCGGTATCGATGATGCCCACGCGGACGCCATCGCCGGTGAGGCCGGATTTCCAGCCCTCACGCATACCGATCATCTTCATATCCCACTGGAGCGGGGAGAAGGGATCGAAGGAGAGCTTCTCGGCGCTCTGGCTTACATCGCTCAGCTCCACATCCACAAACTGCTGATCCAGCGGCAGATTCGGATCGGGCGTGAACTCCACCTCGCCGGGCTCTGTCTGGCTGCCGCCGAAGTAGGCGTCCGCAGCCTGGATGGCCTCGGGAACCTGAAGCAGGCCGTAACCGTAGGAGCTGTCCCAGCCGGCGTCGCCCAAATCCTTGGAGGAGGCCTTCAGGATCTCCATGAAGTCCGCCTGGTTCATGGCGGGATACTTTTCCTTCAGCAGGGTAGCCAGGCCGGACACAAAGGGCGCCGAGAAGCTGGTGCCGCTGCTGCGATAAGCGATCATGGGCAGGGTGGAAAGGCTGATGACCTTCTCGCCGGGCGCGACCACGAAGACGCTGTCGTTCTTGTTGGAGAAGTCGCTGACCTTCATGTTCTTATCCACGGAGCCGACGGCGATGACGTTCGGGTAAGCGCCGGGATAGTTGACGGTGGCGTCGCCCTCGTTGCCCACGGTGCTGATGACGATGGCGCCGCTGGCGACGGCATAGTCCACAGCCTTCTTCATGGCCGGCATATCCTTTGTCATACCGGAGCTCAGGTTGATCACGTCAGCATGGTAATCATCCACCGCGGCATAAATGCCGTTGATTTCAGCATCCGGCGTGCTGACCAGGCCGCTGAAGCACTTCACCGGAGCGAAGGTGCAGCCCGGCGCCATGCCGGCGATGCCCACGCCGTTGCCCTTGCTGGCGCCGATGATGCCGGCAATGAAGGTACCATGCCCCTCCGTATCCATGACGGGAGAGCCAAACTTCAGTCTCACGGGAGAGAGATTGACGCCCTCCAGGATGCGGGAGCGCTCAATATCCATGGTCAGGTTGGACAGGCCCGAGTCGACGATGCCGACCACGACGCCCTTACCGGTGAGACCGGAGTTCCAACCCTCCTGCATGCCGATCATCTTCATGTCCCACTGCAGGGGAGAGAAGGGATCGAAGGAGAGCTTCTCCGCATTGGCCGGAACGGCCTCTTCCTTGATTTCCTCGAACTGGTAGTCAATGGGCAGATCACTGTCCGTCTCGGCGGCAAAGACGCCAACGCTGAACAGGGGGATGATCATGCACAGGACCATGACCAGTGCGAGAACCTTGCGCATCGCTTTCATGGGGGTTCCTCCTTGTGTTATTTCCAAATAATTATAATCTTTCCAGATTTTTGGTGACTATTCAGCAGTTTCATTATACAATGCACCCCCAGTTGGTGTCAATGGATTAACAAAAATTTAAGGTTGTTACAGAAAAATGAAAACCCGCCGGAGACTTCTGATTGGATCGTGCAGCAGCTGTAAGAATCTGTCAATCGCGCCCCGAAAGAAAGCGCCGCCGGGGATGTCCTCGGCGGCGCAGTTGGATGGTTTGGTATGGTTTTTTCTCAGGAGATGACGCGGATCACGTCAAAGCCGCCGGCCGCGATGGCGGCGCGGGCCTGGCCCAGGTTGCGGCAGAGGGCGCAGGTGAGATTTCTTCTGCCCGCCTTGACGGTGAGGGTCTCATAATCCGGCTCCAGATTCCGCGTGAGGGGCTGGAACAGCGCG
>CAMHRJ010000055.1 GCA_946187475.1 uncultured Clostridia bacterium
TCAACGTCACCGCCAGCCACAACCCCAAGGAGTACAACGGCTATAAGGTCTACTGGGCCGACGGCGCCCAGCTGCCGCCCCAGCACGCCGCTGCCATCGCCGACCTGATGACGAAGCTGAACATCTTCAAGGACGTCAAGCGCATGCCCTTCGACGCCGCCGTCCAGCAGGGTCTGGTGGAGTATCTGGGCGAGGAGACCGACGAGGCCTTCCTCAAGGAAGTCATGGCCATGTCCATCGACTCCGAGGTCGTGCGCCGCGTAGCCGATGATTTCAAGATCGTCTACACCCCCTTCCACGGCTGCGGCTGGCACCTGGTGCCCGAAGCGCTGCATCGTCTGGGCGTGAAGCACGTCATTCCCGTCAAGGAGCAGATGGTTCTGGACGGCGATTTCCCCACGGTGGTGAGCCCCAACCCCGAGAATCCCGAGGGCTTCTACCTGGCGGTGGATCTGGCGAAAGAGGTCGGCAGCGATCTCATCGTCGGCACCGACCCGGACTCCGACCGCGTCGGCGTCATGGTCCGCGCCAAGGACGGCGAGTATCACACCATCACCGGCAACCAGATGGGCTGCCTGCTGATGGACTATGTCATCACCGCCCGGAAGGCCAACGGCACTCTGCCCAAGAACGCCGCCGGTCTGAGCACCATCGTCTCCACCAAGATGGTCCGCAAGATCTGCGATGACAACGACGTCCATTTCGACGAGACCTTCACCGGCTTCAAGTTCATTGCCGAGAAGCTGGCCGAGTATGCTGCCGCCGGCGGAACCTACCAGTATCTCATGGGCTTCGAGGAGAGCTACGGCTACATGATGGGCGACTACGTCCGCGACAAGGACGCCGTCACCGCCTCCATGATGATCACCGAGATGGCCGCCCACTACTTCGAGAAGGGCATGACCCTGGCCGACGCCCTGGACGCCCTCTACGAGAAGTACGGCTGGTTCGGTGAAAAGACCCTGAATCTGGTCATGCCGGGTCTGGACGGTCTGGAAAAGATGGCCGCCCTTATGGCAGAGCTCCGCAGCGACCCGCCCGCCAAGATCGCCGACACCGCCGTGCTGCGTATGCGCGACTATAAGGACGGCTCTGTCCTGGTTCCCGGCCTCGGCAAGGTGGACGACACGCCTATGCGCGGCTCCAACGTGCTCTACTTCGAGCTGGAGGACGGCTGCTCCTTCATCGTGCGTCCCTCCGGCACCGAGCCGAAGATCAAGATCTACATCCTGGCCCAGGGTGCAGATCAGGCCGATGTAGCCGCCAAGGTGGATAAATATGCAGCTTTTGCGGAGACGCTGAAGCGCTGAAACCACTATTAAATTTAACAGCCTCCGAGAATTCTCGGAGGCTGTTTTTGTATATTAATCCAAGATTGCTTTTTTATGGAAAAAGTGGATTGACTCTTTTTGGAAGGATGACTATAATAAATACACCCTAGAGAAGAAAACTACCAAAAGGAGCGAAAACAACCATGGAACTCAAGTTCTCCAAGACCATCACCAAGCCCGATTTTCAGGGCGAGTTTACCGCTTCCATTCTGGCGGCTGCCGCGTCCCCGGACGTGATTTCCTTCGCCGGCGGTCTGCCGAACCCGGTGTCCTTCCCCGTCAAGGAGATGGAAGCCGCCACCCAGAAGGTGCTCAGCGAGCAGGGCGCCGTGGCGCTGCAGTACAGCTCCACCCAGGGCTATCTGCCCCTGCGCCAGTGGGCCGCCAAGCGCTATGAGGTGCTGGGCGTCACCGACGTGGAGGCCGATGATATCATCATCACCAACGGCTCCCAGCAGGCGCTGGAAATGATCGGCCGCGCCATGATCGACCCCGGTGACAAGGTGCTGGTGGAGAACCCCACCTATCTGGTGGCCCTGCAGAGCTTCCACCTCTATGACCCCGAGGTCATCCCCGTGGACATCAACGCCGACGGCATCGACTGCGACAAGCTTCAGGCTGCCATCGACGCCAACCCCGACGCCAAGTTCATCTACATCATCCCCAACTTCCAGAACCCCACCGGACTGACCTATTCCAAGGAGGTCCGTGAGCGCGCCGCCGAGATCCTGAAGAAGTCCAACCTCCTGGTTCTGGAGGATAACCCCTACAGCGAGCTGCGCTTCTCCGGCGAGGGCGGCAAGAGCTTCGGCTACTACCTGGGCGAGCAGTGCTGCATGTTCGGCACCTTCTCCAAGATCGTCTCTCCCGGCATGCGCATCGGCTGGATCTGCTGCCGCAACAAGGAGCTGCGCGCCAAGCTCCTGAGCTACAAGTCCACCGCCGACCTGCACACCAACATCTTCTGCCAGATGGTGCTGGCCCAGTACCTGACGGACAACGATCTGGACGAGCACATCAACAAGACCAAGGAGCTCTATAAGCAGAAGGCCGAGTTCATGATGGAGTGCATGCGCAAGTATCTGCCCGCCGGCGTCACCTTCACGCCCACCGAGGGCGGCATGTTCCTCTGGGCGGAGCTGCCCGAGGGCATCACCGCGCTGGACCTCTACCGCAAGGGCCTGGAGCAGGGCGTTGCCATCTGCCCGGGCGATCCCTTCTACGAGACCGAGCGCAACGTGCGCACCTTCCGCGTGAACTATTCCAACAGCACCGACGAAGCCATCGAAAAGGGCATGCAGATCCTCGGCGAGGCCTGCAAGGAACTCATGGCGTAATCATTGAACCAAAACGTAAACCCCGGCACACCGTTCACGGTGCGCCGGGGTTTTCTGTGTCAGGGAGCGTCTAACTCCACACTCCAAACTCCACACTCCACACTGGTTTAGTCCAGTGTCAGATCTCCCTCTTTGATCCAGCCGATCTTCCGGCAGAGCTGGCCCAGCAGCCAGCAGATGATGGCAGGGAGGACGATGCTCACCAGCAGCAGACCGATCCACTGGAAGGCGCCGGGCTGGATGGCAACCGCGCCGTTGGCGATGGCCGCCTCGCTGGGCGTGACCCAGCCGGTCCAGACGCCAATGGGACCGCAGAGACCGCAGGTGCCCATGCCGGAGTTGATGGCCGCGCCGTTCATCTCCAGCTTGAAGATGCAGGTGGAGATGGGGCCGGTGATGGCCGAGGTGACGATGGCGGGAATCCAGATCTTCGGATTGCGGACGATGTTGCCCATCTGGAGCATGGAGGTGCCCAATCCCTGACTGACGAGGCCGCCCCATCTGTTCTCTTTAAAACTCATGACGGCAAAGCCCACCATGTTGGCGCAGCAGCCTGCCAGGGCAGCGCCGCCGGCCAGGCCCGTCAGACTCAGCGCCGCGCAGATGGCCGCCGAGGAGATGGGCAGCGTCAGGGCGATGCCCACGATAACAGAGACCAGGATGCCCATAATGAAGGGCCGCTGCTGGGTCGCCCACATGATGACCTGACCCACCCAGCTGGCCGCTTTGCCGATGGGGGCCGCCACCAGCATGGCAAGTCCGATGCCGATGAGGATGGTGACCAATGGCGTCACCAGAATGTCCACCTTCGTCTCCTTGGAGACCGCCTTACCGAACTCCGCGGCGATGACCGCTGTCACAAGAACGGCCAGAGGACCGCCTGCGCCGCCGATGGCGTTGGTGGCGTAGCCTACGGGTACCAGTGAGAACAGTACCATGGCCGGGGCGTGTAAGGCGTAGCCAATGGCCACCGCCATGGCCGGGCCCACCATGGCCATGGCTGCACCGCCGATGGTGGGGCCGTCGGTGAAGATGGGCATGGTCAGAAAGCCGATGTGGAACTGGGTGCCCAGCGTGTTCAGGATCGTGCCGATCAGCAGCGAGCAGAACAGACCCTGGGCCATGGCACTCAGAGCGTCGATGCCGTAACGCTTGAGCGAAATCTCGATGTCCTTGCGTTTCAGAAACGCGGAAAACTTGCTCATGACAGGTTCCTCCGGTTGAGTAGATAGGTGTCAAGACACCTGCAAGGGCAGTATAACACAGCGGCGCGGATTGTCAACCATAATCTTTCTTTTGACAGACCGAATTAAAGATTGCTCAGCAATCCTTCCGCGAAGGCCCGGTGCCCGGCGGGGGAGAAGTGCACCCCGTCGAAGGTGAGGTCTACGTTCCAGTCACCCGCGTCCAGAAACCGAATGCCCAGTTTCCTTGCGAGGGCAGCGTAGAGGACTGCCAGCGCAACCGAGGCTTCGATCAGATCATCGCTATCCACCCAGGCGCCGGGCTGCATTTTCGGCGGCGCGATCAGCAGCAGCGGAAAGTCCGAAAGCGCCTGCAAAAACGCCTCCATCCTTGCTGAAACCTGCTCCGGGGAAGCGCCCATCAGCAGATCGTTCGAGCCCAGCATCACCGTGACCCACTCCATGGGCCGCAGGGACGCCAGCCGCGACCGCAGATTCTGGACCGTCGCCTCCCGGCGGGGGATCTCCGCGCCGTTCATGCCCAGATTCACCACGTCCCAGCCTGCGGCGGAGAGCAGCCCCGTCCAGCGCTGGGTTTCCTCATATCGCCCGCCGAAATAAGACCGGGGGTCATAGCCGTAGGTGTTGGAATCACCCACACAAACCAGTCTGCCCATGGCGCACCTCCTTGGTTTCTTCTATAGTATCACAGGCACCTCGCACGGTCAAAAGAATTTGAAATCCCGGGAATTTCGTGATATACTGCAAAAAAGCGCTAAAGTGAAAGGAGCGATTCCCCATGCCGGCACCCGGTGGAGGCCGCGGCGGCAAATTCCTCACGGAGGAGGAACTGAAAAACCGCCCCAAGGTCACATGGCCCCTGATGAAACGGGTCTTTTCCTGGCTCACGCCCTACAAAAAACAGATGGCGCTGGTGCTGCTGTGCATCCTGGTATCCTCGGTGTTCACGCTGCTGCCCAGCGTGCTCACGGGCCGCATCATCGACGAGGGCCTCATCGCCCGGAGCATGCCCAAGCTGGTGCAGTATATCCTGCTGTCCTTCGGCGTCACCGTGGCGGCGAACCTCATCGGCGTGGCGGAGAACTATCTCAACCGCTGGATCGCCGAGCACATCACCTTCGACATGCGCGGCCAGATGTACCGCCATCTCCAGCAGATGTCCCAGTCCTTTTTCACCACCAACAACCAGGGCGACATCATCACCCGCATGACCAGCGACATCACCGGTGTCCGGGAGGTCATCACCAACACCCTCACCAGCATCCTCTCCAACAGCATCACGCTGATCGCGGCCCTGGTGATCATGTATCGGGAAAACTGGGTCCTTGCAACCATCGGCATCATCATTGTGCCGCTGTTCGCCCTGCCCACCCGCAGAGCGGGCAAAAACCGCTGGATGCTCACCCGGGAGGCCCAGAGCTGCAACGACGAGATCAACGGCATCCTCAATGAAAAGCTCTCCGTCTCCGGCCAGCTGCTGGTGAAGCTCTTCGGCCGGGAGGACGACGAGTTCGAGACCTACCAGCAGGCCAGCGGCCGTCTGGTGGATCTGAACATCAAGGAGGGCATGGCGGGCCGCTGGTTCCGTGTGGTAATCTCCACGGTCTCCAGCGTGGGACCACTGCTGCTGTATCTGGTGGGCGGCATCCTCATGATGCGCTACGACTCCGACCTCTCCGTGGGCGACGTGACCGTGCTGGTGGCGCTGCTGGGCCGGATGTACGGTCCGGTGAACAACCTCCTGAACATTCAGGTGGACTGGATTCGCTCCATGGCCCTGTTTACCCGCATTTTTGAGTACTTCGATATGCCCGTGGAGATTGAAAACGCCCCAGACGCCATCACGCCCGAATCGGCCTCCGGCGAGGTGGAGTTCGACAACGTGGACTTCCGCTACACTCCCGAGCGGCAGATTCTCGACGACGTGACCTTCAAGCTGGATCACGGCCGCAGCATCGCCATCGTCGGACCCTCCGGCAGCGGCAAGAGCACCATCATCAACCTGATTCCCCGTCTCTACGATGTGGAGAGCGGCTGCGTGAAGTTCGACGGCGTGGATGTGCGCCGGCTGGACCTCCACTTTCTGCGCCGGAACGTGGGCATTGTCAGCCAGGAGACCTATCTCTTCAACGGCACCATCCGGGACAACCTCCTTTACGCCAAGCCCGACGCCACGGAGGATGAGCTGGTCCAGGCCTGTCGGGACGCCAACATCCTGGACTTCGTGGAAAAGCAGGAGGACGGACTGGATACCATGGTGGGCAACCGGGGCTTAAAGCTCTCCGGCGGCGAGAAGCAGCGCATCTCCATCGCCCGGGTACTCCTGAAGGACCCGGCCCTGCTGATCTTCGACGAGGCCACCTCGGCCCTGGACTCTATCTCCGAGCGGAAGATCCAGGACGCCCTGGACCCGCTGATCGAGTCCCGCACCAGCATCCTCATCGCCCATCGGCTGTCTACCATCCTGGCTGCCGACGAGATTCTGGTGGTGAAGGACGGCAAGATCGCCGAGCGGGGCATCCACAGCCAGCTGGTGAACGCCGGCGGCGTCTACACCGAGCTCTACGAGACCCAGTTCCGGGTTGCCATCACCGAAGACACCCTCCAGACCCGCACCGCCCAGCCGGAGGAGACGGAAAAGCTCATGCGCATCTGGCGGGCTTCCGACCGGGGCGCCCAGAGCTTCCTGCCGGCCTCCTATTTCCGCCAGCAGGCAGAGATTGTCCGCGACACCCTCCGGACCGGCGACGTCTACGTGGTGGACGGCGAGACCGACGGGGAAGACAGCGTTCTGGGCTTTATCGGCCTCCGGGACGACTGCATCGCCGGCTTCTTCGTGGACCAGTGCTTCCAGTCTCAAGGCCTGGGCAAGCGGCTGCTGGACTTCGTCAAGGAACGCAATGACACCCTCCGCCTGCAGGTCTTTGCCAAGAATCGCCGGGCCGTGCAGTTCTACACCCGTGAGGGCTTCACCGTTACCGCCGAGACCACCGATCCCGCCACCGGCGAGACCAAACTGGAAATGCAGTGGCGCAAGCCCACAGTGCTGGAGGACGTGGGGTGAATGCCCCTTGACAATTCAGCGGTTTGGTGCTATCATCCCTCCATAGGCAATGACGGAGACGGCCTGCGCATGCAGTCGGACCAGAGAGAGGCTCCATCGGCTGGAAGAGCTTCCGAGACTGGCGCCGCGCCCACCACTCCCGAGCCGGACGGCGAAACAAGCCGCCCCGACCCGCGCCCGTTACCGCGCGACCTGAGTGAAACGCAGGGTGGAACCGTGTAATTTCTGCACCCCTGTACCTATTGAGTTAGGTACAGGGGTGTTTTTCTGTGAAGGAGGCAAAACCATGGACAACCAATTCAGTTTCGAGAACAAAGAATACCGCGACACCTATCGCCACACCACCAGCCACATCCTGGCCCAGGCCATGAAGCGCCTGCACCCGGAGGTCAAGCTGGCCATCGGCCCCGCCATCGATGACGGTTTCTACTATGACTTCGACGCCCCGGAACCCTTCACCCCCGAGGTGCTGGAGGAGCTGGAGGCCGAGATGCGCAAGATCTGCAAGGAGAAGCTGAAGCTGGAGCGCTTCGAGCTGCCCCGCGAGGAAGCCATCAAGTTCATGGAAGAGCGGGACGAGCCCTATAAAGTCGAGCTCATCAACGATCTGCCCGAAGGCGAGCCCATCAGCTTCTATAAGCAGGGCGACTTCGTGGACCTCTGCGCCGGCCCCCACGTGGATTCCACCGGCCGCATCAAGGGCAACGCCATCAAGCTCACCAGCGTCACCGGCGCCTACTGGCGCGGCGACTCCGACCGCAAGATGCTCCAGCGCATTTACGGCACCTGCTTCCCCAAGAAGGACGAGCTGGACGCCTATCTGGCCCGCATCGAGGAGGCCAAAAAGCGCGACCACCGCAAGCTGGGCAAGGAGCTGGGCCTCTTCGCCTTCCGGGACGAGGCGCCGGGCTTCCCGTTCTACCTGCCCAAGGGCATGGTCCTGCGCAACACCCTCATCGACTACTGGCGCGGCGTCCACAGACGCTGGGACTATGTGGAGATCTCCACGCCCCAGATCATGCGCCGCACCCTGTGGGAGACCTCCGGCCACTGGGATCACTATAAGGACAACATGTACACCACGGTCATCGACGAAGAGGACTTCGCCATCAAGCCCATGAACTGCCCCGGCAGCATCCTGGTCTATGATCTGGAGCCCCACTCCTACCGTGACCTGCCCCTGCGCTATGCCGAGCTGGGCGCGGTGCACCGCCACGAGCTCTCCGGCGCCCTCCACGGCATGTTCCGTGTCCGCGCCTTCACGCAGGACGACGCCCACATCCTGCTGGCGAAAGAGCAAATCACCGACGAGGTCATCCGCATCGCCCGCCTGTTTGACGAGGTTTACTCCCTCTTCGGCCTGCCCTATAAGATCGAGCTGAGCACCATGCCGGAGGATCACATCGGCACCCGCGAGGACTGGGAGAAGGCGGAGAACGCCCTGGCCGACGCCATCACCTCCATCGGCAAGGAGTATATCCTCAACCCCGGCGACGGCGCCTTCTACGGCCCGAAGCTGGACTTCCACATCCAGGACTCCCTGGGCCGTACCTGGCAGTGCGGCACCATCCAGCTGGACTACCAGCTGCCCGGCCGCTTCGATCTGGAGTATGTGGGCGCCGACGGCGAGAAGCACACCCCCGTCATGATCCACCGCGTGGTCTTTGGCTCCATCGAGCGCTTCATCGGTGTCATCACCGAGCACTTTGCCGGTGCATTCCCCCTGTGGCTCAGCCCCGTGCAGGTCATGGTCATGCCCATCACCGACCGCGTCAACGGCTATGCCCAGAAGGTCTGCGAGCAGCTCAATGCCGCCGGCCTGCGCTGCGAGACCGACCTCCGAAACGAGAAGATCGGCTATAAGATCCGCGAGCACCAGGCTCAGAAGATCCCCTACATGCTGGTGGTCGGCGACAAGGAAGCCGAGAGCGGCACCGTCTCCGTCCGTACCCGCACCGGCGACCAGAGCGTGGAGAATGTGGACGAGCTCATTGCCCGTCTGGTCAAGGAAGATCACGACCGCGTGCAGTGATCCAGACAATTATAATTGAATAGAAATGAGCGCTCCTTCGCAAACTACAGATAATTCTGTCTGCGAAGGAGCGTTTTTATGTCTCGCACCAAATTCCGCCGCCTGGCTTTGGCCATCGCTGTGGCGCTTTCGATTGTGGCGATGATCCTGGCCTCCGCGCCCACGGCCCGGGCTGTTTCCTATAAGAAAGGCTCCACCGGGAGCGTGGTCACACAAATCCAGACCAAGCTGAAAAACTGGGGCTATTATTCCGGCGCGGTGGACGGGATATACGGCTCCGGTACCGAAAAGGCCGTGCGCCAGTTCCAGCAGAAAAACGGTCTTACCGTGGACGGCAAAGCCGGGCCAAAGACCCTGGCTGCGCTGGGCATCAGCGTCAGCAGCAGCTCCGGGGGAGGGAACGCAAACCTCGATCTGCTGGCTCGTCTCATCTCCGCCGAGGCCAGGGGAGAACCCTATGCCGGCCAGGTGGCCGTGGGCGCGGTGGTTCTGAATCGGGTGAACCATCCATCGTTCCCGAGTACGATTTCCGGCGTCATCTACCAGAACGGCGCCTTCAGCTGCCTGCAGGACGGCCAGTTCTGGCAGCCGGTTTCCGACAGCGCCTACCAGGCCGCCCGGGACGCCCTTAATGGCAGCGACCCTTCCGGCGGCGCCATCTACTATTTTAACCCCGCCAAAACCACAAATAAATGGATTTGGTCCCGCCCGTTGATCGTGGTCATCGGCAGCCATCGGTTTTGTGCGTAAGCGGAATGATAAAGCGCACAAAACCGAGGGAAAAAACCGGCAGATTTTTTTGCAGAAATTTGTGAAAAAATGATTGACATTGTGATGAGGAAAGTGCTATACTACAAATCACCCGCGGGGGAGCGACAAGAAAATGTCAAAAAACTTTTTCAGATTTTTCAGAAAAAGTTCTTGACATGGCGCTCTCAGCGTGGTATAGTTAATAAGCTTTCGCCCTACGGCGATCGCGAGCGTGTACCTTGTAAATTAAACAATGTAAGAAGCTTATGCAAATAAGCACCAGAAAAGGGTTCTTAAAGTCTGAAAAGACTTATGAATTATTTCTTTGAGAGCTTGAATTAGCGATCTAAAGATCTGGTTATATCCGAAGCGGAAGCATTCGGTTATGATACGATTTATAGAGAGTTTGATCCTGGCTCAGGATGAACGCTGGCGGCGTGCCTAACACATGCAAGTCGAACGAAGCACTGGAGAATGGAGATTCGTCAAAGTTCTCCTTTGACTGAGTGGCGAACGGGTGAGTAATGCGTGAGCAACCTGCCCTTCAGAGG
>CAMHRJ010000056.1 GCA_946187475.1 uncultured Clostridia bacterium
CTTCTCTTCGCCGGTCTCCTTGCACTTCAGAGCCTCGTCGATGGCAACGCGGATGGCATGGCTGCTCTCCGGAGCGGGAAGGATGCCCTCGACGCGTGCAAACTCTTCCGCAGCCTCAAAGACCTTGGTCTGCTCCACCGCTCTGGCCTCCATGTAGCCGTCGTGGTAGAGCTGGCTCAGGGTGGAGCTCATGCCGTGGAAGCGCAGACCGCCGGCGTGGTCGGCGGAGGGGATGAAGCTGCTGCCCAGGGTGTACATCTTGGCCAGGGGGCAGATCATGCCCGTGTCGCAGAAGTCGTAGGCGTAGGTGCCCCGGGTGAAGCTGGGGCAGCTCTTGGGCTCCACGGCGATGATGCGGTAGTCCCGCTCACCCCGGAGCTTCTCGCCCATGAAGGGGGCGATCAGGCCGCCCAGGTTGGAGCCGCCGCCGGCGCAGCCGATGATCATGTCCGGCACGATGCCGTATTTGTCCATGGCGGTCTTGGTCTCCAGACCGATGACGCTCTGGTGCAGCAGCACCTGGTTCAGGACGCTGCCCAGCACGTAGCGGTAGCCGGGGTTGGAGGTGGCCACCTCAACGGCCTCGCTGATGGCGCAGCCCAGAGAGCCGGTGGTGCCGGGGAACTGCTCCAGGATCTTGCGACCCACGGCGGTGGACTCGGAGGGAGAGGGGGTCACGCTGGCGCCGTAGGTGCGCATGACCTCGCGGCGGAAGGGCTTCTGCTCGTAGGAGCATTTGACCATGAACACCTTGCAGTCCAGCCCGAAGTAGGAGCAGGCCATGCTCAGTGCCGTGCCCCACTGGCCGGCACCGGTCTCGGTGGTGACGCCCTTCAGACCCTGCTGCTTGGCGTAGTAGGCCTGGGCGATGGCGCTGTTGAGCTTGTGGGAGCCGGAGGTGTTGTTGCCCTCAAACTTGTAGTAGATCTTCGCCGGGGTCTGGAGCTTTTCCTCCAGGCAGTAGGCACGCACCAGCGGGGAGGGACGATACATCTTATAGAAATTGCGGATGTCGTCGGGGATGGGGACGAAGGCGGTGTCGTTGTCCAGCTCCTGCTTCACCAGCTCGTCGCAGAACACGGGACGCAGATCGTCAAAGCCCATGGGCTTGCCGGTGCCGGGATTCAGCAGAGGCGCGGGCTTGACTTTCATGTCGGCCCGGACGTTGTACCATGCTTTGGGCATTTCGTCTTCGGTCAGATAGATTTTGTAGGGGATTTTCTCGTTTGCCATGATGTTTGCTCCTTTCAGCAATGATTGTGGCTTCGTTCCCTGCGGAAAGGCATGAAAAAAGACCTCTGTCCAACAAGGAACCCTTCGGTTCTTTGGGACAAAAGTCGTCAAACTTCTGCGGTGCCACCCAAATTGCGGAATTTTCCGCCACTCAGCGATGTGCCATCACACATCCTTCCCTGGTAACGGGGGAAGAGCCCGTCGGACTTTACTGCTTACGCATCTCGCCCGCCCTCAGCAGTCCATTTCCGCGGCCAACACGCATCGCCATCCCACCGCCGGCGACTCTCTTGGGCGTACCGCATCCGCGTACTTCTCTGCTTCATTGGTTTATGACCGGAGTTTAACCGATTTAAAGCGATTTGTCAAGCGGTTTTTTCAGAAAATGGAAAAACTTTTTTCCGGAGGTGGGAAGTCCGGGCTGTGGAAAAACCGGTGGAAATTGTGGATTATGTAAATCGAGATTCCGGAAAAGCCTTGAATCTCAACAAAAATGGAAGCGCAAACCGGTTGCACTTCCGTTATGCAATAATAGATTATGTAAACTAAAAGACACCTTTTCATAGCGGAGAAAGCTTTCAAATAGGAATTTGTCGGGGAGATAGATTTACGCCGCACTTCGATGGTGCTCGTAGGGGCGGGGCTTGCCCCGCCCGTTAACACAGGCATTCGTCGGCGGGAGGGGCAAGCCCCTCCCCTACAAATTCTATTTCGACGCCACCGTTAAAATCCAATTTCCCGCTTACGCTCAGTTCGTCAGCACCCAGCTGCCCTCGGCCTGGCTGGCGGAGACAAGGGGGATGAGACGGCTTTCGGTGTCAAAATCGGGGTTGGCGGTGGTGATGGCCTCGGCCAGGCTCGCGATGGAGCCGCTGTCCGTGAAGACGAATATTCGGTCGCAGAGCTTCGACATGACGCTGAGCTCCTGGCCGGTGCGGCTGCTGTAGTCATGGAGAATGGCGTCCGGGCTCATGACCATATCCACCTTCACCCCCTCGCCGGAGAGGGCAGTACGCAGATAGCGGGCCAGACTCATGACCGCGTCCGTGGGCGTGGGCGTGGTGCTCAGCTCTGCGGAGAAGTCGAAGGCGGCAGAAGAATTGGGCATCTGCAGATAGGACAGGACGATCTCCTCAAAGCCCATGCGGGCCAGCTCCCGGCAGAGGCCGGAAATGTAATCCCGGACCACGGAGTTGTAGGGATCCAGCCAGCCGCCGTTGTTGTCGGCGTAGGCGTTGCCGTCGGTGGTGCGCAGGGCCAGGGCCTCATAGCGTTCGGCCATGGTGGAGTCCACACAGCAGCTCACCACGGCGATGAGATGGACGCCATCGTTTGCCAGGTCCAGGAAGGTCTCGCTGAGGTCCTCCGAGCCGTTGACCTCAAAGGAGTCAGCCATGACCACGCCGGACTTCCAGCTGAGATAGCCGGAGGGCGGCTTCATCTGCAGCACCAGCGTGTCCACGCCGGTGGCGCTGACGGTTTTGGAGATGGTGTTGAGATTGTCCTTGGTGACGCCGGAGGCGGTGATGTACCGGCCATGGAGGATTCCCAGCCCCTGACCGGCGTTGGTCAGCAGGGAGCTGTAGTCCGGCTCGTCATACTGCAGCTCGGCGGGATAGACCGTGGGCGTGGGCTCCGCCGCATCGGCGGACCGGGCGCCCTTCATGATGGGAAACTCCACCCGCAGGCCGTTGTTCTCATAGACGATATACTTCTGGCAGGAGAAGAACAGCACCACCGCCGCCAGAATCAGCACCAGCAGGACCGCCAGCAGCGTGCGCCAGAAACCGCGTTTGCCGCGCTTTCGCGCGCGGTAGACGTCAGGGCGTGCAGCCATGTACTCAGTCCTTTCGCGCGTCCAGCTCGCTGATTTGCGCAATGCGGCGGGCGTGACGTCCGCCCTCAAAGTCGGTGTCCAGGAAGGTGTCCACGATCTTCAGCGCAAGGCCGCTGCCCAGCACCCGGGCGCCCAGAGCCAGAACGTTTGCGTCGTTGTGGCGGCGGGTCATCTCGGCCATGTAGCAGTCCGTGCAGTTGGCGGCGCGGACGCCCTCGATCTTGTTGGCGGCGATGGAGATGCCGATGCCGGTGCCGCAGATGATGATGCCGCGGTCACATTCGCCGCTCACCACCGCCCGGCCAACGGCCGCACCGTAGGTGGGGTAGTCACAGCTCTCTTCGCTGTAGGTGCCGAAGTCTTTATACGCCAGACCTTTTTCGTCCAGGTGCTTCATGATTTCCTGCTTCAGGGCAAAGCCCCCGTGGTCAGAACCGATGGCGATCATAGAATTTACCTCACTTTAATAGAATCGTATGGCCTTATAATGGCCAGCTTGGGAACCATTTGAGAATCTTCCAGCTGTAATTTCGGCTGACCTCCACGCCGGTGAGTGCGGGGTAGTACAGCGCGAACAGCAGCAGGGACGCTGCCGTGAAGGCGTACATCCACTTCAGGTGGCCCCGGCGGCGCATCTCGTCAAAGACTGCGCACAGTGCCAGCAGCAGGAACACCGTGGAGGGGAAGTAGTGGTAGGCGAAGGTCAGCCGGGTGATGAACACCCAGGGCAGCAGCTGGGCCAGATAGCCCACCACGATGAACATGGCCCGGCGGTCGCCGCAGCGGGCCCAGCGCCAGCCCAGATACAGCAGACTGATCAGTCCTGCCCAGGTCAGCAGGGGACTGGTGAAGGCCGCAATGTTGGTGACGGTGTCGTTGCCGTAATCGAGATAGTAGAGGATCGGGCGAATGTCGAACAGCCACTGCCACCACTGGGAGGAATAGGGATGCTCGGCCACGAGCCCGGCGTGGTAGGTGAACATGAAGGTCTGGTTGTCCCAGACGATCTTGGCGTACTCCCGAGAGAAATACATCCCCGGCGCGGAGAGCCCTTCGGCGGTGCCGTAGGGGGTGTAGCTGACGTAGTAGATCACCGCGGGCACCAGCACGAACCATACAATGCCCTGCAGGATGTTTTTTGCAAAGCCGGGCCAGAAGGCGTTGGAGGTTTGCTCCTTCTTCGCTTTCCTGCCGGCAGAGATCCAGTTCAGCACCCACAGCACACCCAGGCCTGCCCCGGCGTAGAGGCAGATCCACTTGCTGGCGGCGCCCAGACCGAAGAACACGCCGGAGAGGGCGAAGTCCCGGCCTTTGCCGCTCTCCATCCAGTTCCAGAAGAACAGATACATCAGCAGGATGAAGAACACGCCGTAGGTGTCGATGGTGGCGATGCGGGTTTGGGCGAAATGCATGAAGTCAAAGGCGAAGATCGCCGTGCCGCAGAGGGCGATCCGGTCATCCCGGAACATCCTGCGCAGGAAGGCCCACAGGATCGGCAGCATCAGCGCCCCGAAGAGGGTGCCCATGAACCGCCAGCCGAAGGGATTCAGGCCGAAGATGGCGATGCCGATGGAGAGAATCAGCTTTCCCAGCGGCGGGTGGGAGATCTCATAAGGCCACATGCCCCGCATGTGCTCCAGGGCGGTGCGGGCGTGGTAGATTTCATCGAAGTAGGTGCTGTTGGAGAAGGTCATGGCCTCCGGAACCAGATCCTGCTCATCCAGCAGCGCATCTGCACCGTCTGAGACCGTGATGCCGTCGGCTTTGATCTGTGTGCCGTCTGTGCGGTAGAAGGCCACCTCCGCCAACTCCAGATCGCTGTCTGCCGTGAGGGTGACACTTCTGGCCCAGAGGGCGCCATCGTAGGTCAGCTCCGCGTCCCGCCATTTGAAGATGTCGTTGTAGCCCTGCTCCATGACGCCGGTGCCGGTGACCACATCGTTGTCCGTGACCTTGACGCTGTATTCGCCGGTGTTCAGCCCGCAGAAGAAAAAGATGCGGTCCAGGGGTTCCTCGGCGTCGAAGGTGAAGGTGACGCTCTCTCCGGTCTGAAAGGCGTACCAGCTCTCGGGGGAGGCGGTGTTGCCCAGATTCAGAAAAGCGATGAGGGCGTAGACGGCGGTCAGCGCCAGAATGGCCCAGGGTCGGGCCCAGAGTCTGGGCGCAACCGAGGCGGGCACCTCCGGCTTCCCGACGCGGCTTCTTTTATGATCACCGTCCAGCAGCGGCCCGCGCATGCCAAACACGAAGCACGCCAAAACGAACACTGCCGCCAGGACAGGGAACAGATAGGTCAAGGGATTCAATGGTACTTCCTCCATCTGTCTCCATACTGAGACACTCTATTATAGTACACCCAAACCACCCTTGTCCAGCAGAAAGGGGCGTATTTTTCAAAACCGACAGTTTGTTCAAAAAAATGTTACAAAATCCGCTTGATAAAAAATTAATATTTGATATAATACTTTCCTACCCAAGAGTTTTGGGTAATTTAGGAAAGGAAGGATCGTCTTGCTGAAGAAGATCAGCGCGGTGATTTATCGGTTTTTCCGATGGCTGGTGCTGTTGTTTTACCGGAAGCCCGAGCAGCGGGGGACGGAGCATCTGCCGGCGGAGTCTGCCATCCTCGTGGGCAACCACACCCAGATGAACGGCCCCATCGTGGCAGAGCTGTATATCCCGGGCGAGCCGTACATCTGGTGCGCCGGACAGATGATGCACTGGAACGAGTGCCCGGCCTATGCCTTCGAGGACTTCTGGAGCCAGAAGCCCCGGTGGACCCACGGGTTTTATAAGCTCCTGGCCTACATCATCACGCCGCTGGCCGTGAACATCTTCAACAACGCCCGCACGATCCCGGTCTACCACGACACCCGGCTGGTCACCACCTTCCGCCAGACCATGAAGCGTCTGGACGAGGGCCGCAGCATCGTGATCTACCCGGAGAAGGACGAACCTTATAACCATATTCTCTACCAATTCCAGGACAAATTCGTGGACACGGCGAAGATGTACTACCGCCGCAGCGGCCGCGCCCTGGACTTCGTACCCATGTATCTGGCGCCGAATCTGCATCTGGTGGTCTACGGCGCGCCGGTGCGCTACAACCCGGAAAACCCCATCGCCGTGGAGCGGGAACGCATCTGCAGCTACCTGCAGGAGGAGATCACCCGCATGGCCGAGGCGCTGCCGGAGCACACCGTGATCCCTTACCGCAACATCCCGAAGAAAAACTACCCCAAAAACCGCGTGAAGGAGGTGCGTGACCATGAGACAGCCCGTCGTTGACTACCGGGAATTTCGCTTTTCCAAGCTCAATGACCCGGAATTCTCCCATCTGAAGCTGCTGGGCGGCTGGATCTTCTATTTCGCGATGTACTTCATCACGGAGAATCTGATCCCCTATGAAAACTGCCACGTGATCCACTGCGCCCTGGACGACATGATCCCCTTCAGTGAGTATTTCCTGCTGGCCTACTGCGGCTGGTACTTTCTGGTGTTTGGTTCGCTGCTGTACTTCCTGCTGTACAATGTGGAGGCCTTCAAAAAGCTGCAGACCTTCATCATCATCACCCAGGTCATCGCCATGACAGTCTATGTCATCTACCCCAGCCGGCAGGACCTCCGGCCGGAGACCTTCGTGAACGACAACTTCCTCACCCATCTGATGGCCTTTATCTACGCCTTCGATACGCCCACCGGCGTTTGCCCGTCGCTGCATGTGGCCTATTCCGTGGGCATCGGCTCCGTCTTCTGGAAGCAGAAGGACGTGCCCCTCTGGTGGAAGCACTTCATGGTCATCGCGGTGATCATCATCAGCATCTCCACCGCCTTCGTCAAGCAGCACTCCTGCGTGGACATTCTGGCGGCCATCCCCGTGTGCCTGGTGGCGGAAGCCCTGGTCTACGGCAAGTGGTGGAAGAACAAGTTTCTGACCGACAAGAAAAAATGGAAAGCCCTTCGAGGCTGGTAAGAATGAAAACGTCCGAAAGTCGATCGACTTTCGGACGTTTTTGCGCCTTACAGCAGGTCGTCCCAATGGAAGGACCGGACGCCGTCCTTTACCAGCAGGGGAATGCCCACGCCGCCCCGGGCCTTGACCGCGTCGTAGATCGGGTCGCTGTCCCGGATGGCGAGGAACTCCTTCAGGTGTTCCAGCGATTCCAGGGTCCTGAATTCCACCGGGATCTGCGCCGTCTCCAGCGCGTCGAGACAGCTGCAGGTGTCCGGACACTGTCGGGTGCCATATACGATGATTTCCATGGGGGTGCGCCTTTCCATTGACATTAAATTCCATTTCCTGCATTCTATCAGAAAAACGATGGATTGTAAAGTTAACGATAATATATTTATGTTAAATTTTGAAGAAATAGATTTGTTTTCGCTTCCTCTTGTGCCCGGCGCTTTTTTTCGATATAATATTCTATTATACTTGTACGAAAGGGCGTGAGATCGTTGCGGAAGCTGGCGTGGACCATGGCCGGACTCTCCGGGGCGATCTTTCTGGCACACTATCTGCTGCCCGCGACCTGGCTGAATTGGGCGGCGCTGGCCCTAGCAGTGCTGTTTCCGCTGTGCTGGCTGCTGCCCCAGAAGGCGAAGGGGCGAACGCGGCTGCTCTTTGCCGGAGCTGCGGTGGGCTTTCTTTGCTACGCCTTTGCGGTGCAGACCTGTCTCACGCCGCTCCAAAATCTCCCGGCGGACGAGATCACCGTCTTTGCCCGGGTGACAGAATACCCCATTCATTTTGATTACTCCACCGGTGTGACCGTGCGCATCACGGAGCCCGGTCTGGACCGGCTTCAGGCCCGGGTCTACGCCTATGACCACAGCTGCGACGACCTCCGTCCCGGGGACGAGATCACCTTTGCGGTGAAGCTGCGTCCGGCCACCACCCGCTTCGGGGAGGAGACAGACACCTATCTCTCCCGGGGCATCGGTCTGCTGGGCACGGTGAAGAGCCCGCCGGAGCGTACCGGCACCTGGCGCTTTACCTGGCTCTATTTTCCCAAGACCCTTGCCCACCGCCTGCAGGCTCTGGTGGAGACCCTGTTCCCGGCGGATGTCTCTGCCTTTGCCCAGGCGCTGATGCTGGGCGAAAAGCGCACCCTCTATGCCGAGAATCTGGACATCCCGCTGAAAAACGCCGGCATCATGCATCTGGCGGCGGTCTCGGGCCTGCATCTGGGCTTTCTGCTGATGGTGCTGCAGCTGCCCTTCGGACGCCGCCGTGGCTGGTCCCTGCTGGCGCTGCCGTTGATTGCGGTGTTCGTGGTCATGGCCGGATGCACGCCCTCGGTGCTCCGGGCGGCCTTCATGTTCACGCTGCTGCTCCTGGCCCCGATCCTGGGCCGGGAAAACGACATGCCCACCACGCTGCTGACAGCGCTGGGTGTTTTGTTGCTGTTCAATCCCTTTTCCGCCGGCAGCGTCAGCCTCCAGCTTTCCTTCGGCTCCATGGCGGGCCTGTGCCTGTTCATGCCGCCCATCGGACAATGGCTCTGGGCGCGGCTTCCTGCCTGGACGAACATGGGGAAGGTTCGCCAAACGGTGCTGGGTTATTTCACTGGCACCTTCTCCGCCACACTGAGTTCTATGGTTTTCGCACTTCCGATCGGAGCAGTTCAATTCGGCACCCTCCAGCTGGCAGCGCCCATCACGAATCTGTTGGTCATGTGGCTGATGCCCTTTGTGTTCCCGGCCTGCTTCGCGGCGGCCCTGCTGGGTTTCGTTTCTATGCCTGTTGGCGGAATGGCCGCATGGCTGGTGGCCTGGCCGCTGCGGTATGTGCTGCTCTGCGCCCGGGCGGCTGCAGCCATCCCCGGCTTGCTCTATTCTGCCCGGAATCCGCTGGTGGTGCTGTGGCTGGTGTTTGTATATGTGCTCTTCGGCCTCACGTGGCGGCTTTCGCCCCGCGGGGAATACCGTCCGGTGCTGCCGGTGTGCTGCTGCGTGATGGCCCTCTGCGCGGTGACCATGTGCACCCGCCTGAACGCGGACCGGGAGGCCCGGGTCACCGCCATCGATGTGGGCCAGGGCCAGTGTCTCTACTTCCGGGACGGCAGCGCCTCCCTTATGGTGGACTGCGGTGGGAACCACACCGTCACCAACGCCGGCGATCTGGCGGCCCAGACCCTGCTGGCGGAGGGCAGGACCACTCTGGACGCGCTGATCCTGACCCATCCCCACGAGGACCACGTCAACGGCGCGGAGCGGCTGCTGCGGCAGATCCGTGTGGGTACGCTCCTGCTGCCTGCGGCGGCGGACCCGGAAACCGACCCGGTCCGGAGCATTCTCCAAACAGCAGAGGAACGGGGCACGGAGGTCATTCGGCTGGAATCCGACACGGAACTGGACCTGGACGCCCTCCATGCATCCCTCTATGTGGCGCTGGGCAGAGGGTATGAGGACGGCTGCCTGATGCTCCGGGTCTCGGACGGGGACTTCGACACCCTCATCACCGGGGATGTGACCACTGCCGTGGAGCAGATGCTCACGGCGGAGGAGAACCTCACCGGAACAGAGCTGCTGATCGCGGGGCACCACGGCTCCAAGCACGCCACCGGCGACGTATTATTAAATGAGCTGGGGGCCACCGGCGCCATCATCTCCTGCGGGGAGAACAGCTACGGCCATCCCACGCCGGAGGCCATGGCCCGGCTCAGTGAACACGGAATCAAGATCTATCGGACGGACACGCTGGGCAGCGTGACCATCCGAATGGAGTGAAACGATATGGCATATCAGAAAAAAGGAAAACAAAAGGATACCGGCGTCCGCTATCAGGACGCGGTCCGGGCCCTGAAGCAGGACGGCCCTCAGCGGCTGTATGTGCTCTACGGGGTGGAGGACTATCTCCGGGAGCAGTTTCTCGCCCAGCTGAAGGCGAGGTGCCTGCCGGAAGGGGAGAGCGAGTTCAGCTTCCACCGCTTTGACGGGGCGACGCTGGAGCTGCACACCCTGGCAGATGCCGTGGATGCCATGCCCTTCTTGACGGAGCGCTCCTTCATCGAGGTGCGGGGCCTGGACACCAACAAGCTCCCGGAGGCGGATGCTGCCCGGTTCACTCAGATCATCGAGGATATGCCGGACTACTGC
>CAMHRJ010000057.1 GCA_946187475.1 uncultured Clostridia bacterium
GAGGAGATCGTCATCGCGGCGCCCTACTGGGACCTGGGCTTCCCCGCCGTGCTGAAGCTCTATCTGGAGCACATCTACGTGACGGGGCTGGTGTCAGAATACACGGCGGAGGGCATCCCCCACGGGCTGTGCCGGGCGAAAAAGCTCTGGTATGTGACCACGGCCGGCGGACCTTACATGCCGGACTTCAGCTACGCGTATCTCAGCACGCTGGCGCGGGATTATTTCGGCATTCCGGAAACGGAGCTCATAAAGGCGGAAATGCTGGATGTGGTTGGTTTTGACGCCGAGGCCATCGTGGCCCGGGAGATCGGCCGCATCCGAACGAGAGAATCATAAGGAGGGCACTGAAATGGACTTCAAGAAGGCCGCTGCCATGGATTCCTCCGGCTTCGTGCTGCTGGCAGACTACATCCCCGGCATCGTGCAGGAGATCCGCTATTACTCCACCTTCAATTTTATCGGCGACCGGGTGGACGGCTATGAGGAGCCGGTGGCCCTGCTGACCCGAGAGGCCGCCCGGGCGCTGAAGGCCGTGGCCAATGAGGTGAACGTCTGCGGCTATCGGCTGAAGATCTTCGACGCCTATCGGCCTGCCAACGCGGTGCGCCACTTTGTGCTCTGGGGCATTGAGGATCTGGATCTGCGGATGAAGCCTTACTTCTACCCCGACAAGGAAAAGGCGGAGCTCTTCGCCCAGGGGTACATCGCGAGCCAATCCTCCCACAGCCGGGGCAGCGCCGTGGATCTGACGCTGCTGGACATGGCCACGGGCAAAGAGGTGGACATGGGCAGCCCCTTCGATCTGTTCAGCGAGGTCTCCCACCCGGATTCCCGGGCAGTAACGGACGAGCAGTATCGCAACCGGATGTTCCTCCAGAGCGTCATGACCCGCAACGGGTTCCAGCCCATCGACTGCGAGTGGTGGCACTTTTCTCTGAAAAACGAGCCTTACCCCGAGACCTATTTTGAGTTTCCTGTCTCGGCGGAGTATCTGAAGCGATAAGAGGAACAGATCAAGGAAGGAGAAAAAGCATGAGACGAAGCTACCTGAAAACCTGCATCACCCTTTTGAGCATCCTTGCCCTGCTGCTGGGGTGCTGCGCCGGAGCCTTTGCCGCAGGCACCGAATTTCGCTACACCGCCGGCAAGGACGGCCTGACACTGACTGCCTACACGGGCTCGGAAGCGAATCTGACCATTCCCGCCGAGATCGACGGCAAGCCCGTCACCGCCATCGGGGACGAGTGCTTCCAGGGGATGGTATGCCTGAAGCGTGTCCATGTCCCGGAGGGCGTCACCCGCATCGGCGACTACGCCTTCGAGGCCTGCAGCGCGCTGCAGCGCATCTACTTCCCCGCCTCCCTCACCGAGATCGGCGACGGCGCCTTTTCCGGCTGCGGCCATCTGACGCTGGCGGACCTGCAGGACGACGTGGTGCGCATCGGCGCCGGCGCCTTTCTCTGCTGCGACGAGCTGGTGAGTGTGGAGCTGCCGGCGGCGCTGCAGGAGCTGGGCGACTTCGCCTTTGCCGGATGCAGCTCTCTGGCCCGGGCCACCTTCGCCGGAAACGAGCTCACTGCCATTCCCGACCGGGCCTTCTACGGCTGCGAGGCGCTGACCCGCATCGTACTGCCGGAAAGTGTGACTTCCATCGGCAAACGGGCCTTTTCCGGCTGCAAAAGTCTGCAGAGCTTCTACCACGGCACGGCGCTGAAGCGCCTCGGCAGTTACGCCTTTGAAGGCTGCGAGAGCCTGGGCACCGCGAGCTTCATCGCCCCGGTGCTGCAGACCGGCGTCCTGGCCGGGTGCAGCAGCCTGACCTATTTGTCCCTCCCTGACGGCGTGAAGACCATCGAGCCCTTCGCCTTCTCCGGCTCGGGGATTTCGAATCTGACCCTGAGCAAGACCGTCAAAGACATCGCCCCCGGCGCGTTTTACGGCGCCAGAATCACCGAGGTAGACGCGGAGGCATCGAAAACCTACACCGTCAAAAACGGCGCGCTGCTCACCGCCGACGGCAAGACGCTGCTGCACTGGATGCCGGAGGATCCTTACGCCGAGGAGCCCCAGACGGCCTGCACCGTGCCCAAGGGCGTGGAGACCATCGAGTCCTACGCCTTCGCCACCTGCCCCCTCACCAGCATCCAGCTGCCGGACTCGCTGAAGGAGATCAAGGCCTACGCCTTCGCGGAGACCAATGTGGAGGACATGGCCATCCCCGAGGGCGTCAACGTGGACCCCAAGGCCTTCGGTGACCCGGAAGCCAGCGCCCAGACCCTGGCCGCCGGAGACGGCGCCGTCAGCGGTACCGTGACCACCAAGTCCGCCGCAGGCGACAAGAGCATCTACCGGGCGAAGGACTACAAGGACTATGTGGAGATCGCGAACGAGGATTTCGACGCCTGGTCCGAGGACTACCTCGCCTACAACGAAAAGAACGGCAACCCCCTCAGCGAGGACCTGATTCCCTACATCATGCGCTACAAGGGCGAGGTCATCCCCCACTTCATGCCCATGACCGCCGTGCAGAACCACGACCCGGATATGTGGGCCGAGGCCGTCAATTTCTTCGGCGACGACTTTGAGCAGATGTATCTGATGATGAACCACGGCCTGTTCACCGAGCTGGGTCGGGGCAAAATGCAGGACAGTCTGGTGCTCTACAGCGGCGTCTATGACAGTCAGCTCAAGGCAGCCGCCGGAACGGACACGGTGCCCACCCAGCAGCAGCTGATCGACGCCATCGGCAGCGAATTCACCGACCCCGTCATGATCAGCACCACCCCCGACGCTGCCGTGGCCTGCGGCTTCGGCGACACACTGTTCATCATCTACGCCTCCCGGGAGGCCATGGAGGCCCAGGGCGCCGTGTGCATCGACGCGGTGGCCCACACCTCGGAAAACGAGATTCTCATGTCCGCCAACGCCCATTACCGGGTGCTGGATGTGGGCACTATGACCGTGACCCATCAGGACCCCTGGGAAGAGGCGCCCGTGACGGAAAAGCGCAATTACGTCCGCGTGGAGCTGCTGGCGCCGGAGCAGCCCGCCAACCCCTTCGCGGACGTGACCGAGGGCCAGTATTACTATGACCCGGTGCTCTGGGCCGTGAAGGAAGGCATCACCAGCGGCGTGGATGACACGCATTTTGAGCCGGGCGGAGACGCCACCCGGGCCCAGATCGTCACCTTCCTGTGGCGCGCTGCCGGGATGCCGGAGCCCAAGGCCGCGGAGAACCCCTTTGCCGACGTGTCTGACAACGCCTACTACGCGAAAGCGGTGCTCTGGGCGGCTGAGAACGGCATCACCGTGGGCGTGGACAAGACCCATTTCGCGCCCGGACAGGTTTGCAGCCGCAGCGAATTCGTCACCTTCCTGTATCGTTATCAGGGCAGCCCGAAGGTCAGCGGTAAGAACCCCTTCGCCGACGTGAGCAAAGAGAGCTTCTACTATGACGCGGTGCTTTGGGCGTCGGAAACCGGCGTCACCAAGGGTACGGACGCGACCCACTTCTCCCCCGCCCAGCGCTGCACCCGGGGCGAGACCGTCACGTTCCTGTATCGGGCCATAGGATAACGCAATGTTCAAATGAATAGAGATCTCCCGGAGTGGTCGGCAGAGATGCCGGTCGCTCCGGGAGTTTTTGTATGCAGTTTCAGCGGACCCGGTCGATGATCTCCTCGATCTCCGGGAGGGATTTCGTCAGCTTTTCGCCCTTCAGACCGGCCATGAGGATCTCGCTGTCCGGCGGGAGGGCCGCGATGATGGAATCGCGGTTCCGGATGGCTTCCTCCATCATCTCCCGCTGCTGGGCGTCCACCTTGTTCAGGACGATGTAGACGGGCTTGCCGAAGGTCTTGCCCATGTCGGAGATCTTCCCCGCCAGCTGGATGGACTCATAGGAGGGGTCCGCCACCATGAGGATGGCGTCGGCAAAGCGGTCCACGCCCCGGCCGAAGTGCTCCACACCGGCCTCGGTGTCCACGATGACGACCTCCTTCTCCCCCAGGACCAGATGCTCCAGCAGGGTCTTGGTGAGGGCGCCCATGGGACAGGCGCAGCCCTCCCCGGCGTCGGCGATCTTGCCGATGGCCATGAGCCGGACGCCGCCGTCGGCGGACTGGTAGTCCGCCGGGATGTCCGAAAGATGCCAGCCGGGTTCAAACACGTCGGCCGCGCCGTCGGCGAAGATGCCCTTTTTGTGGCCGAAGTAGTGGGTGAAATCCTCCGGGAGCTCCAGCCCCAGCTGCTTGTGCAGGCCGAAGTTGGATTCGTCGGAGTCGATCACCAGCACCTGATAGCCCCGAGCCTCGTAGGCGCGGGCCAGCAGCGCGGAGATGGTACTCTTGCCGCAGCCGCCCTTGCCGCAAAGAATCAGCTTCATTTTGGTTCCTCCTGTGCAGTTTTTCTGGCCCTATCATAGCACAAAGCGGCGCCGGGTGGAAGCTTTTTTCATTCATTTCAACGGTGCAAGAAAAACCCCCGGGCCGAAGCCCGGGGGTGGGATGGGTTTTAGTGGTTGCTCAGGAAGCGAAGAGCTTACCGGTTGCGAGGAAGGAGTTGTAGCACTCCATGCCAATGGCTTTAATCTTAGCTACAATGTCACTTGCACTATTCGGATCCGGAAGGCTAACACCAGCTCCCGTAAACAAGCTGGGCATGCAGCCCGATGCGCTCACAAACAGGGTCAGTTTATCATCCGAATAAGAGCAATCGCTTGCATTTCGATGGTGCGCACCGGCGAATCCATCGTTCACAACGCAGTCGCCCGCAATGTGCTCCACGAGCTCGAAACTCTCCGCATATACGGCAGGTTTCACATAGGTTTTCTTCATCGTTTGGTCCTCCCTTGATCAATTACCGAAACAGGCGAGAGATGCTCTTAAACAGGCTGTTCACAAAACTGGAGAAAATCTGCTGAATGATGTTGTGAATGGTAGGAGTCTGTGTCGGAGTCGGATCATCGGGCTGATCGGGTGTATCCGGGGTGTCCGGGGTATCAGGCACGTCCGGAGTATCGGGTTCGTCCGGGATGTCGGTTCCAGCGGTCTCGTCCTGCAGATTTGCAAGCACGTTCAGAGTCTGTCTGTTGACCAGCATGCGAAGGGTCACAGGTTCGGCAGCTGCCTGCTCATCGTTCTCAGCAACGCTCATCACGACGGCGCCACCGCCTGCAACAACGTTTACAGGCGCGTTATTGCCGCTGATTTTGAAGTTGGTGACGGAAACCACCACATCGCTGGTGTTGATGATCACGAAGGTGGCAGTATCGCCGTCCACATTCGCCGGAGTGATCTTGTAATACATATCCACACCGGAACTGATCGTAACCTTCTCGCTATCGGTCGGGTTATCAACATTGCGGAACTTCACGGTCGCGGTCTCGTTCTTCGGCGTGCTCAGACCAACATAGATGTTGTCCTTCGCGGTACCGTTCAAACCGTTGTAGCCGGTAACCGTGAAGGCAATGCCCTGACCCTGAGCGAGATAAATCTCGTTCTTCGGGCTATTTGCCTTGTAGCCTTCATAGTCCGTGGCGAAGACACGCTCCGTTACCTGCTTACCATTCTCCATCTTCGGCGTACCATCTTCATTGGTCACGGGCTGCGTCATGGTAACCTTGCTGGCATCGTCCACATACAGGAGGCCACCGGTGGGGCTGCCCTCAGCATAGGTGAATTCAGTAGACTTATCATTCACCAGCAGGGTGCGAAGGTTGGTGTAGCTGGCGTTGGCCTCGTTGGCGATATCACCGGTGTATTCGCTTTCGTCAATGGCTTTATACACGCGGACGCCGTCGAGTCTGTAGTTGGCGCCATTCAGGACGTTCAGAACCAACGTGTGCTGCTCGTCGGCAGACAGGCCGCGGAAGCTGATGGTGGGCACGTTATAGCGCACACTGTTCTCGTCTTTCACCTGGTTCTTGATGGTCTGCACCTTGCCGGCGCCGCCGCCGTCAAGGATTCCCTGCACATAGCCGCCGTCGGCAGTCGTGGTGCAGTAGACGTCGATGCCCGTGCCGTTGAAGGTGATGGTGTACCGACCGGTGTCAACCGTGTCCTCCGGCGAGGACGCCTTGATGTCCGCGTAGCCGTGGCCGTCGCCGACGGGAAGTGCGGTGGTCAGATCGTCGTCAAAGTAGACGCTGCTGGCGGGCACTGCGGTGATCTTGTTCCAGGCGACGGTGGTTCCGTCCGGGCTGTTGGCAGGAACGCCGTACACCATCGCGGTGTCCACGCCGGAGAGGGCAATATTCGCGCCGCCGACCATGGTTTCGTCACTCTTGAGCTTGTAAGTGACCGTTGACTGCTTAAAGTCGAACGTACCGTTTGTACCCGCAGTAGCTCCAAGCTTGGTGGTATTTTCAGCAACAGTCATCGGAGCGTTGAAGTCGATGACGTAGGTCTTTGCGAGTCCGGCAGTTCTCAGTTTCGGAGAAGCGATACTGACCGCGGGTTTTTCAGTGGAGGGGCCGTAAATGCCGGCATTACCGACGTTGGAGTCGACTTGCGTTCCCATCTGCTTCGGAACCAGACCGGAGATCGTGACCACGAGCTTCCAGCCTTCCGGCTTCGTCGCAGAGGTGCGGTCATCCTTGTAATTGAAGCCATCTACGCTGATCTGGCCATTTGCAGGAACCGGAACGTTCTCATAGCCCTGAATCACAGTAGCCGTACGGTTTTCATCCTCTGTGAAGTTACCATTGTCATACTTGATCGGCACTCGTCTGGCGGTATAGGTCGCGCCGGAGACGTCCAGCGCTGTGGTGTTCACGGTGTCGCGGAGGATCGCCGTGCTGTCGAGCGTGACAGTCTCCTGCTCGCTGGTGTTGGTATTGATCATCGTGACCGCCGCCTCAAAGGCCGCCACAAGGGTATCCTGGTTCGAGGCCATGCGGTAGTAGCTGTTCTGACCAATGGAGTTGCCGCGCACACGCGCCGTCATGTCTTTCCAGGACTCGGTGGAACTGTGTTTCCAATTGTTGTCCATAAATGTTGTGGCATTCGGATAGTTCGAGGAAACGACAGACATGTAGTCGTAGATCGTGTCGTTTGGCGTATCGCCGTATCGGCTCGAATCGTTGGCGAGCCAGTAACGGAACAGATAATGACTGGTTCCGCTGTTGGTATAGGTCTTCGCATAGTCGAAATCATACACAGAATCCGAATCTGCATTCGAGTCTTCGTAGGTCAAGGGGTTGCTGTCCGCCTCGCTGAACACACCAATGGAGAAGATCGCAGCAGGCACTTCCGTATTGGAACCGGGGTTCTTATAGTGCTTCAGATCATATGCTTTCTGCACAACTGCATTCGCGCCGGCGTATTGGTCGGAATACGGGTACATACCCGGCTGCCCGTCGGTGAAGAAGATGACGATCTTGTTGCGTTCCACCTCCTGCCCCGCCTGGTCGCCGGAGCGGATGGTGTATTTGGTGTTGCTGCGGTTCTGGTAGACCTTCAGCGCCATGTCGAAGCCGTCCTCCGGCTTCGTGCCGCCGTAAGCGGTGATGGACTTGATGCCCTTGGTAACATCCGGGTTCACCGTACCGGCCGTGCCGTTGTTCGCACTGATTAAGGCAGCGGCATAATGGGTATTATTAACACGAGTGGTGCCAGGAGCAGAATAATATTGCGGCCCATTGTAATTCGTACCACCGTAACTGCCGCTGGTCGCAGGAGCATAGTTCGCGCCCTTATAGGGGAAATAGTATTCTCCTTCCTTAAAGCTATACCCATTAGAGGAAGAACTAATCGTCGATCCTGTCAGCAATTCGGTATTATTGTAAGTTCCATTGGATGTGTTCTGGCTGGAGAAGCCCACAATCGCAATGCGGTTGTCCACCGCGCCGAAGGTATCAGTCTCTTCTGCGACAGCCTGCGCAAACTGATTCAGCGCAACAGAGAGCGCATCCAAGCGCTTGACCTTCGCGCCGCTCGCGTTGGCAGTATACAGGCCGTTGTACTGCATACGGCTGGTACCGTTGAGCGTCTGGGTTGCATAGAGATTTCCATTTCTGTCCACGCTGCCAAATTCAGTAGTGGTCTTTCCGGACGTTGTCTGCAGGACATGCTCTACACCGTTAATATCACGATAGCAGAGCATTACAGGTGCCACTACCCGGCGATAAGCATCAAACTGAATGTAATCGCAGAGTCTGACTGGCCGAAGAAGTCTGGTGTACCAACTACCGGCTTGAACAATGCGGAAGTCATGGTAGTCATGGTCCGGTCCAGGAAGTAAGACAAGTTCCCCGTCTTTATTGGTATAGTAGTAATAACACTGATAGTTAAGGGGAACACCTTTTACATTCAACGTAACGGGACAGAACATTTGATTAGCTGCATCCCAATAATAAACACCATGTGCGCCGCTCGCTGTTGTAGTTTCGTTCGTAAACCAATAGAACAGGCTCCCGCCGTTCAAGTCATCAGCATAAGCCGTGTTCTTCCTCGCATAGAGATAGTTCAGATAACCACGTCTGCCATACACCTGATAATACTGACCGGTCGTACTGTCATAATAATAGTAGCCGCCGTTCGCCGCCGTCTCGAGGTTGACAGTTCCCGCAGACTGATAGCTGCTGGTGTTTGCAACCATATCCGTCGTCGCCATGGAGCCGGACTGGTCGACAATGACGATGAAGTCCGTGGGGATCTTCTCCGTGGTGGTGACGGTGGAAACGTCCGCCGTGGCAAAGCTCTCCAGATTGATGGAGTAGGTGCCGTCATCCTGGTTCTGTGCCAGAGTCTTGGACAGGTGCAGATTGCCGGTGCCGTCCACGACTGCGTCGGGGTTCGTGATCACCGTGCCGTCCGGCTGCGTCACAGGCTCTGCCGCAAAGCCCGCAAAGGGCAGGAGCGAGAAGACCATGATGAGACACAGCACGAGGCTTAAAAGTCTTTTTTTCATGCTTTTCTTTTCCTTTCACTTTGATTTTGGTTTTGCCGTGGGTTTCCTTTTGGGTATTACGGATTGCCACACCAGTGACATCGGTCACTGGTTCGCAACGACAATGCTCAACCGAGGATTGCCACGGCGTGCTTTGCCCTCCTCGCAATGACAGGAGGGAACAAAGCGGTTTGGGGGGCTTACATATATATAGAAACAAAATAATTTGTTCTCGGGAGGAATCGATCGCGGGACGTCGGGGACGCCGTCCCCTACAGGGCGCGATCTTGCGGGCGATGCGTGAATCGCCCCATGCAGGTTCGTATTACAGGCGCGGCGCCGGTTGCTGCCTTCGCCGCGCCTTTACCTCTGGCGCGCGGTTGCTGACACACGCCATGGTATGCAAACCGGCCGGTTGCTGACAGCCGGGTATGCGCTTTGAGAGCCTGTAATTTGTTGGACTAATTTCTATTATTGTCCATTTTCCGTCACAATTATTGACATATGTGTCGCAAATCGTATACTTTTCCAGACGTGGCATAATACCACTCATAAATGCTCATGGAACATTATAAATCAATCACTTTCGGATTTCAAGTGGATAATTCAATTAAGTATACTTTTATGGACAATTTTTACCTATTTCATGTATTGTTGCTAGTTTTTTACGCTGCTTTTTGTACGTTTTGATCATTTTGTATGTTTCTGATTCGGAATCAAACATAGCGATCAGGCTGTCAGAATCGTGTGACAGCCTGATCTTTTTTATGTTGTCGGAACTGGGTCATAAAGCTCGCCGGATTCCGATTCCGCAAGGGTTCGTTCCGAGGCCCAGCGGAAAAACGTGTCCGCGCTGACGCCCAGATTTCGCGAGGCCGAACGGCCGGAGATCTTCTTTTCCCGCCACAGCCGGTACACGTCGTCAAAGCCCTCCGGAATGGGTTTTCTGGGCCGCCCGAAGCGCACGCCCCGGGCCTTGGCCGCCGCGATGCCCTCCGACTGGCGCTGGCGGATGAATTCCCGCTCCGTCTGGGCCACATAGCTCAGCAGCTGCAGGACGATGTCGGAGATCAGCGTGCCGATCAAGTCCCGGTCCCGGCGGGTGTCCAGCAGAGGCATGTCCAGAACCACGATGTCCGCCCGTTTTTCCTTCGTGATGACGCGCCACTGCTCCAGGATTTCGTCGTAGTTCCTGCCCAGACGGTCGATGCTCTTGACCACCAGCGTGTCCCCTGCCCG
>CAMHRJ010000058.1 GCA_946187475.1 uncultured Clostridia bacterium
GGGCAAGCCCCTCCCCTACAAATTCTATTTCGGTGCCACCGACAAATATCAATTTATACAACCGCGTATCCTTCCTCCGCCAGCACGTCCAACGCCTTTTGGAAGTTTTCCGCCTTCACGAGGATGTAGTCGGTGTTGTAAGTTGAAACGGCGAAAATGCCGATGTTGTTCCGGGCGAGAATGCCGGAGAGCTCCGACAAAATCCCAATCAGGGAGAAGTCCAGCACCCCTTGGATGCGAAAGCCTTTCCAGCCGTCGTCCCGGGCCAGGGTGTCTGTGGGAGCGGCTTCGGTCCTGCAGACCAGAGACAGCTCCTCGTCGGTCTTGCCGAGGAAATAGAATTCGGCCTTCGGGTCAAAACCTGCCAGATCTGCCACTTTGCAGACCGTCAGATCATAGGGCAATTTTTTCAGTTCCATGGGGAATCTTTAGTCCTTTCTTGCAATGACGATGGGCTGATAAAACCCCGTCTCCTCGGGCATCTGCCAGCGCACGTCGCTGCAGCCGCATTCCCGGAGCAGGGCAGTGAGCTCTGCGCGCCGGGTGGCCCGATATTCGCAGGTGAATTTGCTGACCTCGGTGGTCTCGCCGTCGTCAATGATGTATTGGATGAAGCGGTAATTGTCCCCGACCCAGTCCCAGGTCTGGAACAGCACCCGCTGACCCTCGGGCGTCTTGTGCACATAGGGCGCGGAATAGCTTGGCTTTTCCGCCAGCATCCGGTCGTAGTCCCGCATGCTGGCAACGAAGATTCCGCCGGACTTCAGCTGCCCGGTGATGCTCCGCACTGCATGGGCGAGATCGTCAGCGGTCAGCATGTGGGGCAGGGCGTTGTCCATGGCGATGAGGATGTCGAACCGCTCCGAGAAGACCGCCGACAGATCGCGGAAATCTGCCTGGCGGAAGGGGATCTCCACCTTGCGCTCCGCCGCCCGGCACCGAGCCTCTGCCAGCTCGCTGGTGCTGAGGTCCGAGCCGGTCACGGCATAGCCCAGCTCTGCCAGACCGATGGCCTGGGTGCCGATCCCGCAGGCGCAGTCCAGAATCCGCGCCGAAGCGTCGAAGCCCTCGGTCTCGAAGAGCTTCTGCAGGAACTTCGCCTCTTCCCGGGTCGCGGCCTCCCAGTCCTGATAGAACCGGTCGTACTGGGACGCCATGCTGTCATAGAAGGATTGCGTGATGTTCGCCACCACCGGCTGCTCGCTCATGGTCAACACCTCCAAGTTTTTTTATTATATCACATCCCGCCGCCTCCCGGCAACCGGGAGAAAACGCGCTCACACTCAAAGAGAGGTCATTGCGAACCGTCGCGCACGACGGTGTGGCAATCCGCATCCCCTCTGCAGAATACTGCTGCGTACCAACTCCCCGATAAATTGATATTTAACGAGAACGAGAGTGGAGAGTGAAGCGTGGAGAGTGGAGATACGCAAACTGAAAAACGGTGCGTTTTCAATGTGTCGCGAAGCGACACCATCACTTCACTCTTCACTCTCAACTCTTCACTCTCAGAAAGATAAATTCCAATTTTTCTGCCTCTTTCAACGCAAAGCAAACCCGCAGCGCCAGATGGCGCTGCGGGTTCAAACATGTGCGTGGCCCTCACTCAATCCCCAGCACGGGATAATCCTGGGCCTCCACGGCCTGCTTCAGCACGGCGTCCTCCACCGGCTGGGAAAGGGTGACCACGGCGGTGCCGGCCTCGTGGCTGGCCACGGCGCTCTCCACGCCCTCCAGCGCCTCCAGCGTCTTTTTCACGCGGGTCTCACAGTGCTGGCACATCATGCCCTCGATCTTCATGGTTTTCTGCATGGTAGTTTCCTCCTGTATGAATGATTCAAAAATGGATTCCGGGATCTCCACCGCCGGGCGCCGGCGGTCTTTTTCCGCGTCGTGGAGTTTGAAGAGATTCAGCCGCAGGGCGTTGGACACGACGCAGAAGCTGCTGAGACTCATGGCGGCGGCGCCCACCATGGGGTTCAGACTCCAGCCCAGCAGGGCGGTGTAGGCCCCCGCTGCCAGCGGGATGCACAGGACGTTGTAGAAAAACGCCCAGAAGAGGTTTTCGTGGATGTTGCGCAGGGTGGCCCGGCTGAGGCGCACGGCGGCGGAGACGTCCGTCAGCTTGCTTTGCATCAGCACCACGTCTGCCGCGTCAATGGCCACGTCCGTGCCCGCGCCGATGGCGATGCCCACGTCCGCCCGGGTGAGGGCGGGGGCGTCGTTGATGCCGTCGCCCACCATGATGACCTTGCCGCAGTCCTTCAGGGTGCGGATGACCTGCTCCTTGCCCGCGGGCAGCACCCCGGCGATCACATGGTCCACACCGGCCTCGGCGCCGATGGCGGCGGTGCGCCGGTTGTCACCGGTGAGCATCACGGTGCGGATGCCCATGCCCTTGAGCTCCGCGATGGCGGCGCCGCTCTCGGGCTTCACCGTGTCTGCCACGGCGATCACGCCCAGCAGCTTTCCGCCCCGGGCGAAGAGCAGCGGGGTATTGCCTCCGGCTGCCAGCGCCTCCGCCTGCGCTCGCAGGGCGGGGGAGACGGTCACGCGGCCGGAAAGGAAGGTCAGGCTGCCGCCCAGCAGGGTCTCGCCCGCCAGCTTCGCCGTCAGCCCGTTGCCGGGCAGGGCCCGGAAGTCCGTGACGGCCTCCGGCTCTTGGTTTACATAATTCAAAACCGCCTTGGCCAGCGGATGCTCGCTGGGCGTCTCCAGCGCGGCGGCGGCGGAAAGCAGCTCTGCCTCCGTCACGTCCTCCGCCGGAAGCACGTCCGTCACCTTCGGTTCGCCGGAGGTGATGGTGCCGGTCTTGTCCAGCACCACGATCTGGGCTCTGCCGGTCTCCTCCAGAGAGACGGCGGTTTTGAAGAGGATGCCGTTTTTCGCGCCCAGACCGCTGCCCACCATGATGGCCACGGGGGTGGCGAGACCCAGCGCGCAGGGGCAGCTGATGACCAGCACCGAGATGCCCCGGGCCAGGGCGTAGGAGAAGCTCTGACCCAGCAGGAGCCAGATCACTGTGACGATTACGGCAATGCCGATGACCGTGGGGACGAACACGCCGGAGACCTTGTCTGCGATCCGGGCGATGGGGGCCTTGGTGGCGGCGGCGTCGCTGACCATTTTGATGATCTGGGCCAGGGTGGTGTCCTCGCCCACGCGGGTGGCCTCGCAGCGCAGGAAACCCTGACCGTTCACCGTGGCGGCAGAGACGGCGTCGCCCTCGACCTTGTCCACGGGGATGCTCTCGCCGGTGAGGGCGGCCTCGTTGATGCTGCTCTCTCCTGCGCGGATCACCCCGTCCACGGGGATGCTCTCGCCGGGGCGAACCAGGAAGATGTCGCCCTTCTGCACCTGCTCCACGGGTACGGTCATTTCCCTGCCGTCCCGCTCCACACTGGCGGTCTGGGGCGCCAGGGACATGAGACTTTTCAGTGCGTCGGTGGTTTTGCCCTTGGAGCGGGCCTCCAGCATCTTGCCTACGGTGATGAGGGCGAGAATCATGGCGGCAGATTCGAAATAGAATTCGTGCATGTAGGCCATGACGGCCTCGCTGTCGCCGATCTGCTGCGCATGGGTCATGGCAAGGAGCACATAGACGCTCCACAGGAAGCTGACGCCGGAGCCCATGGTCACCAGCGTGTCCATGTTGGGCGCGCCGTGGAGCAGGCTCTTGAAGCCGGAGATGAAAAATTTCTGGTTGATGACCAGGATGATCCCGGCCAGCAGCATCTGCACAATTCCCATGGCGACGTGGTTTCCGTCGAACCATTTCGGCAGCGGCCAGCCCCACATCATGTGGCCCATGGAGAAGTACATTAATACAATCAGAAAGCCCAGAGACCAGACCAGCCGCTTCAGCACCGGGGTCTCATGGTCCGCCAGGGCGTCTGCCTCGGTTGCGGCAGCATTCGCCGCACCCTTCTGGGAGGCGCCGTAGCCCGCCGCCTCCACGGCGGCGATGATCTCGGCAGGGGAGGCGGAGCCCTCCACGCCCATGGAGTTCGTCAGCAGACTCACGCTGCACCCGGTCACGCCGGGGACGCCGGAGACGGCCTTCTCCACCCGGGCGCTGCAGGCCGCGCAGCTCATGCCGGTTACGTTGTATTGTTCCATTTTGGGTTCACCTCGAGAGAATTGCAGGGAAGGGATAAATATGCATTTAGCGCGCTGTTGGAAAATGCGCTGCCTTCCCCCTCAGGGGGAAGGGGGACCGCTTGCGGTGGATGAGGGGTGTCCAATGGCGGCGCAAGCCGCAACCATATGAAAACAGTTGAAGATTCAAGGCTGGAAAATCATAAAGATGCCGCTGACGCGGCGATTGGACCACCTCATCAGTCAGCTCACGCTGACAGCTTCCCCTAGGAGGGGAAGCCTTTCGCTCGATTTCACCAGCTCGACAAATTCCAATTTACCTTACTTCATCAATTTCTGGATCGTCGCCACCAGCTCGTCGATGACGGCCTCGTCGCCGTTTTTCACGTCCCGGACGACGCAGTTTCGGATGTGACTGGCCAGCAGCTCTTTATTAAATGCGTTCACCGCCGCGTTCACCGCCGCGCTCTGGGTCAGGATGTCCGGGCAATAGGCGTTGCGCTCCAGCATGCCCTTGAGCCCGCGGATCTGCCCCTCGATGCGGCTGAGCCGGTTCACCAGGCGCTTGCGCTCCTCCTCCAGGCGGAGCGTCTGCTTGTCGCCGCAGCAGCAGGTCTTTTCCTCCATGGGATGACCCTCCGTTTCTGTATAATACCCCGATGGGGTATCCTTATATTATACCCGCCCGGGGTATTTGTCAACGGGAAATACAAAGTTTTTTCAAATTCCTATAAATTTATAGGAATTTATGCTTGCAATTCCTATCAAGTTGATGTATATTAACCTCGAAAGCAATTCCTACTAACTTATAGTAAATTAAAATGACGAGGTGCATATCCATGAGCCAGGCATTGCTGCATGTCCGCGATCTGAAGGTCGCGGTGGAGGAAAAGACGATTCTTGACGGGCTGAATCTGACCATTCACCCCGGCGAGATTCATGTGCTGATGGGCCCCAACGGCGCCGGCAAGTCCACGCTGGCTGCCGCCATCATGGGCGACCCCCGCTATACCATCCAGGGCGGAACCATCGAGTTCGACGGCGAGGACCTGACGGACAAGGCCGCCGACGTCCGGGCCCGCAAGGGCATTTTCCTGTCCTTCCAGGCGCCCCAGGAGATCCCCGGCGTGTCGCTGGAGAGCTTCCTGCGCACTGCCTTGGGCGCGGTTCAGGGCAAGCAGCCCAAGGTCATGGCCTTCCGCCGGGCCCTGGCGGAGAAGATGGAGCTGCTGAACATGGACTCCGCCTACAGCGAGCGCTATCTCAACGTGGGCTTCTCCGGCGGCGAGAAAAAGAAGGCGGAGATCCTCCAGCTGCTGACGCTGCAGCCGAAGCTGGCCATGCTGGACGAGACGGACTCCGGTCTGGACGTGGACGCGGTGAAGACCGTGGCCGCCGGCATCAAGGCCTATCACAATGAAAATAACGCCCTGCTGATCATCACCCACAACGCCAAGATCCTGGAGGGCCTGGACGTGAACTACGTCCACGTGCTGGATGACCATCACATCGCCCACACCGGCGGTCCGGAGCTCATCGAGCAGATCACCACCGGCGGCTTCGCGGGTATTCTGGAGGGGGAGGATGACCATGGCGGATGAAGTGAAAAAGACCCAGGTGGAGGACATCGACCGGAGCTTTTATGACTTCCGCTACGAGGTCAACGCCTCCTTCCAGACGGACGCAGGCCTGACGCCGGAGATCGTGAAGCAGATCTCCGAAGAAAAGAACGACCCGGAGTGGATGCGGGAATTCCGCCTGAAATCCCTGGAAATTTACAACCGCACGCCCCTGCCCAACTGGGGCCCGGCCCTGGACGGGCTGAACATGGACGGCATCGTCACCTACGTCCGGCCCAACACCGAGATGCAGGCCAAGTGGGCGGACGTGCCGGACGACATCAAAAACACCTTCGAGCGTCTGGGCATTCCCGAGGCCGAGCGGGCCAGTCTCGCCGGCGTGGGCGCCCAGTACGACTCCGAGGTGGTCTACCACAACGTGAAAAAGGAAGTGCTGGAGCAGGGCGTGGTCTACACGGACCTGGAAAGCGCCCTCAAGAGCGACCACGCCGAGCGCATCAAGGAGCATTTCATGCACCTGGTGCCGCCCACGGATCACAAGTTCGCCGCCCTCCACGGCGCGGTCTGGTCCGGCGGGTCCTACGTCTACGTCCCCGCGGGCGTCAGCGTGGAGATCCCGCTCCAGAGCTACTTCCGTCTGAACGCCCCGGGCGCCGGCCAGTTTGAGCACACCCTCATCATCGTGGAGGAGGGGGCCTATCTCCACTTCATCGAGGGCTGCAGCGCGCCGAAATATAATGTAGCGAACCTGCACGCCGGCTGCGTGGAGATCTTCGTGGGCAAAAACGCCCGGGTGCGCTATTCCACCATCGAAAACTGGTCCAAGAACATGTACAACCTGAACACCAAGCGGGCGGTCTGCGAGGCCGGCGGCACCATCGAGTGGGTCTCCGGATCCTTCGGCAGCCACACCAGCTGTCTCTATCCCATGAGTGTCCTCAAGGGCGAGGGCGCCCGCATGGAGTTCACCGGCATCACCTTCGCCGGCAACGGCCAGGATCTGGACACCGGCGCCCAGGTCATCCACGCCGCGCCCAACACCAGCAGCCACATCGTCACCAAGTCCATCGCCAGAGACGGCGGAACCTCCAACTTCCGCAGCGCCGTGGCGGTGACCAAAGACGCGAAAAACAGCAAGTCCGCCGTCAGCTGCGAAAGTCTCATGCTGGACGACCGCTCTCGGTCGGACACCATCCCGGTCATGGACATCGCCTGCGACCGGGTGGACGTGGGCCACGAGGCCAAGATCGGCCGAATCAGCGAGGAAGCGGTCTACTACCTCATGAGCCGCGGCCTCTCGGAGGAGGACGCGCGGGCACTGATCGTGGGCGGCTTTGCCGAACCCATTGCCAAGGAACTGCCGCTGGAATACGCGGTGGAAATGAACAACCTCATCCATCTTGAGATGCAGGGCACCATCGGCTGAAAGGAGGCGCAGCTATGACAACCACTGAAATCCTGAACGCGCTTCCCGTGACCACCTGGAACCACCTGCGCGTGAATTCCGCGCCCAAAGAGGCCGCCCTTCCGGAACGTCCGGAGACGGGCTGGGGCGCCACGAATACGGCCTATGAGCTCTCTGAGGGCGTGCGCTGTACGGCGCTGCTGCCCCAGGAATGCACCGGCCTGGAGAGCGGCCTCGGCGAGGCTGCGGATCTGAGCATCCACACCGGCGCGAACTTCTCCCGATTCTTCCGGGCGGAAGGGGAGAGCTCCGGCATCACCTATCTGCGGGAGCGGCTGGACGCGGAGCACCCCAACGCCGTGACCCACACCGCCATCCATGCGAAATCCGGCAGCAAAAGCACCTTCGTCCAGCTCATCCAGAGCGACGCCGAGACCGCCGGCATCAGCGCATCCCTCACCCGGATCGCTGCGGAGCCGGGGGCAGAGGTGACCCTGGTGCAGCTGCAGCTGCTGAACCCCAACTGCAAACGCTACAACGCCGTCAGCGTCAAGGCTGCCAGGGACGCCCATGTGCGCATCGTCCGGGCGGAGCTGGGCGGCAGCGTTGTGGTCGCCGGCGCCAGAGCCCTGCTGGACAGGACCGGCGGCGCCTTCGATCTGGACGCCATTTACTATGGCGACGGCGACAGCATCCTGGACTTCAACGACGTGGCCGTCCATACCGGCCGGGACACCCACAGCGAGATGCACCACGCCGGCGTTCTGGCTGACCGCTGCCGCAAGACCCTGCGGGGCACCATCGATTTTCGCCGGGGCGCTGCCCACGCCGTGGGCCACGAGAGTGAGGACGTGCTGCTCTTCTCCCCGGAGGTGCGCCACCGGGCGGCCCCGCTGATCCTCTGCACGGAGGAAAACGTGGAGGGCCAGCATGCCGCCAGCGCCGGACGTCTGGACGAAAACGTGCTGTACTATCTGGCCTCTCGCGGCCTGGACCCCCAGCAGGCCAAGCGCCTGATGGTGGACGCCCGGTTTGCCCCGGTGCTGGACAAGATTCCCGACGAAGCCCTCCGCGACCGCACGCGGGAGACCCTGGAAAGGAGACTGGAACATGCGCAGATTCTCGGATGATTTCCCGATTTTGAGCCAGGACAACAACGGCAAGCGCCTAGTGTATCTGGATAACGGCGCCACCACCCAGAAGCCGAAGCAGGTGCTGGACGCGGTGAATCGCTATTACCTCACGGAAAACGCCAACCCCCACCGGGGTGTCTACGATCTGGCCATGCGGGCCACCGACGCTCACGAGAACAGCCGGGCCACGGTGGCGAAGTTCATCGGCGCGCCCGAGGACAGCGTCATCTTCACCCAGAACACCTCCGAGGGCCTGAATCTGGTGGCTTACAGCTATGGCCGCGCCTTCCTGAAGCCCGGGGACGAGGTGCTGATCTACGTGGCGGAGCACCACAGCAATCTGGTGCCCTGGCAGTGGGTGGCCAAGACCACCGGCGCGGAGCTGAAATACCTCTATCCCGATGCAAACGGCCGTCTGACCGTGGAGGAGCTGGACGCGAAGATCAATGAGCGCACCAAGGTGGTGGCCGTGGCCCACGTCTCCAACGTGCTGGGGCTGGAGACCCCGGTGGAGGAGATCGTGAAGCGGGCCCACGCCGTGGGCGCCGTGGTGGTGCTGGACATCGCCCAGAGCGTGGCCCACATTCCCCTGGACGTGGTAAAGCTGGACGTGGACTTCGCCGCCCTCTCCGGCCATAAGATCTACGCCCCCATGGGCGTGGGCGCCCTCTATGGCAAGAAACAGCTGCTGGAGAAAATGCCGCCCTTCCTCTCCGGCGGTGACATGATCGCAGCCGTGCACGAATACCGCACTACCTACGCCGAGGCACCCCGGAAGTTCGAGGCCGGCACCCGCAACGTGGGCGGGGAAGTGGGCCTGGCGGCTGCGATGGATTATGTAAACTCCGTCGGCTGGGACACCATCGTCTCTCAGGAGGAGGCCCTCATCGCCCAGGCTCTGGAGGGCATGAACGCCCTGCCCTATGTGCAGGTCTACGGTGAGGCCACCGCCGCTGGGCGCCATGGGGTCATCAGCTTCAACATCGAGGACGTGCATCCCCACGACGTGGCCACCATTCTGGACAGCGACGGCGTCTGCATCCGGGCCGGACACCACTGCGCCCAGCCCCTGATGGAGCATCTGGGCATCGGCTCCTGCTGCCGAGCCAGCTTCGCGCTGTACAACACTGAGGAGGACGTTCAGGCGCTGCTGAAGGGCCTGAAGCATGTGAGGGAGGTCATGGGTCTTGGATCTTAAAGAGCTTTACAGCCAGATCATCACGGAAAACAGCCGGTCTACCCGCAACCGCCGCCCGGTTCCCGGCGCGACGATCTCCCTGGAGGGCGTGAACCCCAGCTGCGGCGACGACATCACCCTCCAGCTTCGGGTGGAGGACGGCGTAGTGCAGGACGCGGGCTTCATGGGCTCCGGCTGCGCCATCTCCCAGGCCTCGGCCTCGCTGATGATCGACGACATCATCGGCAAGACCGAAGCCGAAGCCCGGCGGCTCATCGCCCTGTTCTTCGGCATGATCAAGGGTGAGGCGGACGGCGCCGAGCTGGACGATCTGGAGGACGCGGCAGCCCTGCAGGGCATCAGCCACACCCCCGCCAGAGTCAAGTGCGCGGTCCTGGCCTGGCACACCCTGGAGGAGGCCCTGGACGGCAAGCAGCCCCAGGAATTCTAAAAAAGAACACCCCGGAGGCATCGCCTCCGGGGTTGCAAATTGAAATTTATAGGGGTGATGGATAAAGCGAAGCCTTCCCCCTCA
>CAMHRJ010000059.1 GCA_946187475.1 uncultured Clostridia bacterium
CAGGCTGACGGGGCCTGCCCAGGTGAGGATCAGCACAGCAAGCAGCGCTGCCAGCAGAATGCCCAGGGTCACCTTGCTCTTGACCCAGGGCCAGTCGCCGGACTTGAACAGCAGAAGATTGCGCAGCGTGCAGATCGCGAGACTCCCGCAGCCGGAGAGGGCGCCCATGAGGGCGAACTGTACGATGAAAGCACTGCAGCCCAGCATCTGGCACAGAAACAGTCTCCGGTTCGAGCGAACCTGATAGGACAGCAGGAAAAACAGCATTCCCACAAATCCGATGCTCTGCACAATCCAGGGACTCATACGCGGTCAGACTTCCTTTCGTACCGATCGGGCCCCACGGCCCGATTTTGCATTCTAGCATGAAAGGCTGCGCATTTCAAGAGGTTTATGCCAGGAGTTTCAGCCCCACGATGCCGGCGGCGATCAGCACCACGCAGCCCACCTGGGCCAGAGACAGGGTCTCCCGGAACAGGAGCACCCCCAGAACCGTGGTGCCGATGATGCCGAAGCCCGTCCACATGGCGTAGGCCGTGCCCAGGGGCAGCTTTTTCAGGGCCAGGGCCAGGAACAGGGCGCTGGCCAGATAGGTCACTGCCGTTACAGCGCTGGGCAGCAGTTTATGAAAACCCTCGGAATACTTCATGGCCACCGCCCAGGTGACCTCAAAAATCCCTGCCAGCAAAAGCATCAACCATTGCATGTTCATCCCTCCAAAAAATGTGCCGGAGCTCATGTCTTCTAAGGCCTAACGACATGAGTTCCGGCAATACGCTACCCGGCGGCAGCTCTTTGATTGTTCGGTGGTATTCTAACACGAAGTCTCCCCTTCGTCAATCGGGAATGTGCTCGCGGAGAACGTCGGCGCAGATTTGAAGCAGTCCCTCCAGCTGGGGCGACAGGTTCCGGCGCAGATGCAATGCCAGCTGCACCTGCTGGGTCTGCTGCAGCTCCGGCACGTCCAGCCGGGCCAGGTCTCCCCGCGCCAGTGCCTTTTGCACCGAATACTGGGGCAACAGCGTCAGAAATGGTCCCCGCTGGGCAAGTCTGCGGGCCGTTTGCGTGCTCTGCAGCCGGAGGAACGTGCGCATGGACAGCCCGTGTGCCGCCATGACCCGCTCGGGGACGGCGTTATAGGGCGCCTCCGCCTCCATGAGCACCCACTCCTGCTCCGCCAGCTCCTCCGGCGTGAGGGTGTCCCGGCTGGCCAGAGGATGGGCCGCTCCGGCCACTACCACGATGGGCACCTCCGCCCGATACTGGCAGCGCCAGTCTGAGGGCGTCAAAGGCGTATCGATGAGGCAGATGGCGTCCAGCCTGCCCCGCATGGCCTGGGCTTTCAGGGTCTCGGAGGCATCCACCGTCAGGTCGATCCGTACCTTCGGGAACCGTGCGTGATAACGCAGGAGCGCTTCCTCCGCCAGCAGCTCATAGAGAGATTCCACAATGCCGAAGCGCACCGTACCGCCCAGCTCCGCTTCCGTGCGGGTGGCGCTCTCCAGGGCGCTGGCCGCGTCCGCCACCTGCCGGGCGTAGGGCAGCAGCATCTCCCCCTGCTGGGTCAGAGAGACGTGCTTCCCGATGCGGTTGAACAGCGGCGTGCCCAGCTCCTGCTCCAGCTGGCGGATCTGGGCGCTGACGTTGGACTGGGAGTAGCCCAGCTCCCGGCTGGCCTGGGTGAAGTTCAGCAGCTGCGCCACCTTCAAAAAGGTCTGTAGATTCCGAAGTTCCATGGGGTTCACCTCTCCTTTATCCTATCAGATCGCGCTTCGCAAATCAATCGTTATTTTCGATTGTTATGAGAAAATCTATTTGTTTTACAGATTGTTAAAACTGTGATATGTTGGAGCCACGAAAGAAAAAGGAGGAATTCCCATGAAGATGCAGACCAAGGCCGTACACGGCGGCGCGCGCAAGGACGACGCCTTCGGCGCCATCAACGAGCCCATTTATATGACTTCCAACTACCGCATCCCCACGGACGGCACCCCCGTGGACTGGAGCGGAACCCACAGCAACATCTATCAGCGCAACCGGAACGTAAACCAGATGGTGCTGCAGGAGAAGCTCTGCGCCATGACCGGTGCGGAGGACGGCGCTGTCTTCGCCAGCGGCGTGGCGGCGCTGAGCGCGGTGTTCACCACCTTCCTGAACTCCGGCGACCACGCCATCGTCTCTGAGGTGTGCTACAGCGCCACGAATCTGCTGTTCCGGAAGTATCTGCCGGAGAAGTACAACATCGAAGTGACCCTGCTGGACACCACGGACACCGAGGCCGTCCGGGCAGCGGTGCGGCCCAACACGAAGCTCATCCACGTGGAGACCCCGGGCAACCCCACCACCGGCATCAGCGATCTGGACGCCATTGGGGAGATCGCCCACGCCGCAGGCGCCCTCATGAGCGTGGACGCCACCTTCGCCGGGCCGGTGAGTCTCTATCCCCTGCGCCACGGCGCCGATCTGGAGATCCACAGTATGACCAAGTACATCAACGGACACGGAGACTCTCTGGGCGGCTGCGTGCTGGGCAGCACGGAATTGATCGATCAGATCAAGGAGCTGGCCATGGTGAACTACGGCGGCATTCTCAGCCCCTTCAACGCCTGGCTCATCGCCCGGGGTCTCGTCACCGCGCCTCTGCGCATGAAGCAGCACAGCGCCGTGGCCATGGAGGTAGCCCGGTTCCTGGAGAGCTGCCCCGCCGTGCGGTTCGTCTGGTATCCCGGTCTAGAGAGCCATCCCCAGCACGCGCTGGCGGAGCGGTATATGAACGGCCAGTATTCCGGCATGATCTCCTTTGACATCAACGGCGACGAGAAAGCCCACCAGAAATTTTTGGACGCCCTGCAGCTGGTGACCCACGCGGTGTCTCTGGGCGACGTGGAAAGTCTGATCGTCTACTACGACAAGAGCAGCGACAAGCTGCCCCACTATCCGGCCATCTATCAGGAGGGCTTCTTCCGCTTCAGCGTCGGTCTGGAGGACGCGGAGGACGTCATCGCTGATCTGAAGCAGGCCATGGAGCAGGCCGGCGTGCTCTAAAACCCAACACAATCTGCAAAAGGCAGCGTCATAGACGCTGCCTCAGTCTGTCAAAGAACCCGGTGTAATGCTCAGGCAAAACACCGGGTTCTTTGACAGACTGAAAACCGCAGACTCCATCTCGGAGTCTGAGGTTTGTTATAAGAGCGCCAATAGCTCCCGGTAGGTCTCCGGGGTGTTGCAGTTGGTGAGCAGGGCCTCGTCGCCGGTGTAGGTGATGGTTTTCACCTGCGCCACATCCAGCAGCCGACGGACGGAGGTGTGCTCCGTGCGAAGGATCGCTTCACAATCCCCGGCGAGGCTGCGGTCATAGACCGCGATCAGCGGCTCGAGTTTCCCGCCGTGCCCCAGCAGCGTGACGCCGCCTGTGTGGGCCTCGATCAGCGCCAGCAGCGTTTCCGCCGGCACCAGCGGCACGTCCACACCGAGAAACAGAACCGCGTCGTGCTTCGCCGCCAGCAGACCCGCGTGGATGCCGCTGAGGGGTCCCCGGTGGGGATAGACGTCCGGGACGCCCTGCTCCGTGCCGGAGATCAGCACCTCGTCCAAGCCGAGGCTGCGGAGCTTCCGAACTTGGTGATCCAGCAGCGTGCCATTCCCAAAGGGCAGAGCGGCCTTGTCCTGGCCCATGCGGGAGGAATAGCCCCCTGCCAGGACGACAGCAGAAAATGCAGTTGGCAGCATCCGTTCACCTCATTTCAGCAGCATCAGCCGCTCCGGCGAGAGCTGCAAATACAGCGTCTCTCCCGGCTGCGGCAGGGCAAAATTCACTTGCTCCAGCTCCACGCGCAGGGGCGTGCCGCCGGGCGTTTGGGCCATGAGGATGGTGGAAAACACGTCCTCGATCACCCGCTGTACCCGGCAGGGAATCACATTCTCCCCGGATACGTCTGCCAGCGTGATGTGGTGGGCGCGGATGGCGGCGTATTGCAGTCCCGCCGGGATGGGGCTGCAGGTCAGCTCCGCGCCCCAATCCGGCACGCGGATGCGGCCATCGGCCAGCTTCTCTGCCCGGCTGTAGTTCTTACAGCCGGAGAGCAGACAGGCTGAGAGGGTCTCCGGGGCGTCGAAAAGGGATTGCACCGGCATGGAGCCGCTGCCCTGCCCGGCATCCAGCACCGTCACGGTGTCGCAGAGACGGCGCACCTCCTCCCGGCTGTGGGTCACCAGCAGGGTCGTGCCGGTGAAACGATCCAGCAGGTCCATGAGCTCCAGCTCCGTCTGCCAGCGGAGATAGCTGTCCAGGGCGGAGAGAGGCTCGTCCAGCATCAGAATCTCCGGCTCCGTGAGCAGGATCCGCGCCAGGGCAAGGCGCTGCTGCTGGCCGCCGGAAAGCTGATTGGGGCGATGGCGCTCCAGGCCCTCCAGCCGGAAGCGGCGAATCATCTCCGCGACCTTTTTCTGTGCCGTGCTGTGTTCCTGACCCCGCAGGGCGGCCAGGAGATTCCCCTCCACGGTCATGTTGGGAAAGAGGGCGTAGTTTTGGAACAGCAGCCCCACCTTCCGCTGCTGGGGCGTGAGGTTGATGTGCTGTTCGCTGTCGAAGAGCACCCGGCCGTTGACCTCGATGCGGCCCCGGTCTGGCGTGACCACGCCGGCGATGCAGCGCAGGGTCATGCTCTTGCCGCAGCCGGAGGCCCCCAGCAGGCCATGGACCACGTCGGCGGCCTCAAAGTTGATGTTCAGGCTGAAATCCCCCAGGCGCTTTTCGATGTCGACTTTGACGGACATTTACCGTGCCTCCCTTCGCTCCCGCTTTTCCAGCAGGTTCACGGCCATGAGCACCACAAAGGAGATGGCCACGTTGATCAGCACCCATTTGAATGCCAGGGCGTCGTTGTTGGTGCGCCAGAGCTGGTAGACCGTGGTGGAGATGGTGGCGGTGCGGCCGGGGGTGTAGCCCGCGATCATGCTGGTGGCGCCGTATTCGCCCAGGGCCCGGGCAAAGGCCAGCACCGTGCCGGCCAGGATGCCCTGCCTGCAGTAGGGCATCTGGATGCGCCAGAAGATGTAGGAATTCGAGAGCCCCAGAGTCTGAGCCGAGTCCCGGAGGGTGGGGTCAAAGCTCTCGAAAGCACCACGGGCCGTGCGGTACATCAGCGGGAAGGCCACCACCACCGAGGCGAAGACGGCCGAATACCAGACCATGGTGAGCCGCACATGGAAGGCGCTCATCATCCAGGCGCCGAAGGCCCGGTTGGGGCCGAAGGCAAGCAGCAGATAATAGCCCACGACCGTCGGCGGCAGCACCAGCGGCAGCGTGAGCACCACGTCCAGAATGCCCTTCAGTACCCGGGGCAGCTTCGCCACCCAATGGGCGAAGAAGATGCCCAGGAAGAACACGATCACACAGCTGATGGCCGCGATCCGAAGGGCGTTATAGAGGGGATAGAGATCCATGGTTGTTCCTTATTCGTAGGGGGGGAATTTGAATGATTCGATCTGAGAGTGGAGAGTTGAGAGTGAAGAGTGAAGTTGCGGTGTCGCTCCGTGCCCATTGATAACGTGCCATTTTTGAAACTTACGAATCTCCACTCTCCACGCTTCACTCTACACTCTTGTCCCCGCAATATATCAATTCACCGCTCAAAAGTGCCGCTCTTTCCGCCGGTCTTTTTCAGCAGGCGGACGTCGGTGATGGTCATATCCTTCTGAACGGCCTTGCACATGTCGTAGACCGTGAGGGCCGCCACGGACACCGCCGTGAGGGCCTCCATCTCCACACCGGTGACGCCGGTGCATTTGACTGTGGCGGTGATGTCCACGGCGCAGTCGGACTCGTTCAGGTCAAAGGCCAGGTCCACGCCCGTGAGCAGCAGCGTGTGGCACATGGGGATGAGCTCGGCGGTCTTCTTGGCCGCCATGACGCCGGCGATCTGGGCCGTGCCCAGCACGTCGCCCTTTTTCATTCCGCCGGACTTCACCAGCTCGAAGGTCTCCCGGTTCATGCAGACACGGCCTGCAGCCACGGCGGTTCGCACCGTGGCTGCCTTCTCGGACACGTCCACCATGCGGGCGTGTCCGGTTTCGTTGAAGTGGGTAAAATCGCTCATGTTACGGAGCCGGGGCAAAGCCCACGGACTGGAACACGGCCATGGCCTCGTCAGACTGCAGGAAGGTCAGGAAGTCCCGGGCGGCCTGCTCGTTCTGGGTGACGTTCAGGACTGCGGCGGGATAGATGACCTGCTTGCAGAGGTCGCTGCCGGCCTGGTCAACGACGGTGAGCTCGGCGGAGAAGGCGTCGGTGGCGTAGATGATGCCGGCGTCCACGGTGCCCTCCTTGACCTGGGTGGTGACTTCCTTGACGTTGGAGCCGTAGGTGAGCTTGCCGCTCTGCTCCAGGTTCTCCAGGATGCCCAGGGTGGTGAGGATCTCCTCCGAGTAGGCGCCCACGGGCACGTCCTCGTTGCCGATGCACAGGAGGCTCAGCTTGTCGGTGCCTAGATCGGCGAAGGTCTCAATGCCCTTGGGGTTGGCATCCGGAACGGCCAGGACGACCTTGTTCTCCAGCAGGTCCACGCGGGTGTCGGACAGGACGAAGTCCAGACCTTCCTCGTTGCCGCCGGCCGCATCCTTGGCGGCGTCCAGCTGGTTCATCTGCTTCTGGGCAGCGGAGATGAAGATGTCGCAGTCGGCGCCCTCCTGGATCTGGGTCTTCAGGGTGCCGGAGGAGTCATAGGTGGGAACGATGGTGACGTTGGGGGCCACGTCCTTGTAGAGCTCAATAATCTGGTCCAGGGTCTCGGTCATAGAGGCGGCGGCAAAGACGTAAAGGGTCACTTCTTCGGCGGCGGGTTCGGCGGCAGCTTCTGCCTCGGAGCCGGTGGGCTCGGCAGCGGGCTTGCTGCAGGCCGCCAGGGCGAAGAGCATCGCTGCGGTGAGCAGCAGGGCAAGGATTTTCTTCATGTTTGGGACTCCTTTCTTTTTATTGGCGGGCGCAGTTGTGCGCGGTACCTCTGAGGATTTCCAGGCCGTGCTCAAGGCTGGGGAGAATGAACTCCAGGCACTCGGTGACGGCCTTGGGGCTGCCGGGGAGATTCACGATCAGGGTGTCCCTCCGGATGCCGGCGGAGGCCCGGGAAAGCATGGCCCGGGGGGTGATCCGCAGGGAATAATAGCGCATGGCCTCGGGAATGCCGGGCACGGCGCGCTCCGTCACGTCGGCGGTGGCCTCCGGAGTGCAGTCTCTCGGAGAGAAGCCCGTGCCGCCGGTGGTCAGCAGCAGGTCCGCCAGGTCATTGTCGCAGACCTCCCGCATCTTTTCCGCCAGCAGCGCCCGGTCGTCGGGCAGCATGGCGTAACCTACGACCTCGTAGCCCGCTTCCTCCATCAGTTTCTGGGCTGCCGGGGCGGATTTGTCCTCCCGCTCGCCGCGGGAGCCGGCATCACTGGCCGTGAGAATGAAAACGCGAAAAGCCATGTTCAGTCCTCCTTGATCGTAAGCGTGTCGCCCACGGAGATGGTTCCGCCGTGGATCACCTTGGCGAAGACGCCCTCCCGGGGCATGATGCATTCGCCCATTTTCTGAAAGATCGCGCAGCCGGAGTGGCACTCCTTGCCGATCTGGGTGAGCTCCAGCTCCACGTCGTTGCAGACGAAGTGGGTGCCCACCGGGAGCGTGCGAAAATCGATGCCGGAGACCACGAGGTTTTCCCCGAAGGCCCCGTGCTCCACCTCCGCGCCGCGGGCGCGGAATTCCTCCACCTTATCGTGGCTCAAAAGCGACACCTGCCGGTGCCATTTTCCGGCGTGGGAGTCGTTTTCCAGACCCCAGTCCTCGATGAATCGGGCAGAGCCGACGTTTTTCTTTTCCGTGCCCTTCTTCGGGCTGATGCAGACCGCCAGTACGTTTCCCATGGCATTATCCTCCAATTTGACTCATGATGTGGGCCTCCCGGTTTTCCACCCGGTCGGCGGTGAATTGATGGGCCTCCGGCTTGCAGCCGATGGCCGCGGCGATGGCCTTTTGCAGGACTTCATCCGATTCTGCCAGCAGCGGACGCAAATCGGCGCCCACGTCGTACTGGAGACAGGTTTTCAGGTAGCCCGTGGCCGTGAGACGAACCCGGTTGCACCGGTCGCAGAACTGGTGGCTCACAGCGCTGATGAAGCCGATCTTCCCGGCGAAGTCCGGGAGCGTATAGTATTGGGCGGGGCCGTTGCCCAGCTTGCCGTCGTAGGGCGTGAGCGGGTCGAACTTCCCTTCCAGCGCCGCGCGAATCTCTTCTTCGCTGCAGACGGTGACGCCCTCACCCAGGCCGATGGGCATGGGCTCGATGAACCGCAGAGCGATGGGGTGCGCCTTGGCCAGCTCCGCCAGGGCGAGCCAGTCGTCCTCCCTGCCGGCCTGAGCCACGCAGTTGAGTTTCAAGTTCAGGCCGGGTGCGCCCAACGCGGCCTCCAGTCCTTCCAGCACCTGAGGCAGCGCGTCCCGCCGGGTGATGGCGGCGAAGCGCTCCCGGTCCAGCGTGTCCAGGCTGAGATTGATGGCGTCGACGCCGGCGGAGAGCAGGTCCGGCAGCTGTTCTTTGAGTGCCACGCCGTTGGTGGTCAGCGTGACCTGCTCGATGCCGGGGATGGCCTTGATCTCCCGGATGAGGCCTGCCACGCCCTTGCGCACCAGGGGCTCGCCCCCGGTGATCTTGATCTTTTTCACGCCGATGTTTGCGAACAGGCGCACCAGGCGCAGGATCTCTTCATAGCTCAGGATCTCCCCGTGGCTCAGCCAGGGAACGCCGTCGGCGGGCATGCAGTAGGTGCAGCGCAGGCTGCAGCGGTCCGTGACCGAGACGCGGAGATAGTCGATGCAGCGGCCAAATCCGTCAAGCATCCGCCTCACCTGCCTTTCTCCAGGCTGTGATGTGGTTCGCCAGCGCGTCCACATCGGAATAATCAAAGGTCGGTACGCCCGGCACCCGGGCGGCGGTGTCCGTCACCAGGGCGATGAGGGTTTCCGCCGCGCAGACCGGGGCTTCGGAGTTGCCCTTTCGCACCAGTTCGATCTTGGGGTAATCCGTCCACTTGAAGCCCTCCAGCAGAATGAGGTCCGCCTCGGGATAGAGGGCGATCAGGTCGGATTCCGTCACGGCGGCGTACTTCACCGCCTGGAACTTCTCCCCGTCGAAGATCGCGGCGCCCATGGCACCTGCTGCCAGCAGATGGCAGGTGTCCGTCCCCTCCCGGTCGGCGGCGAAGCCGTGGCCGTCGTGCTTGACGACCGCAGCGCGGATGCCCCGGGCGGTCAAGGCGGGGATGAGCTTTTCCAAAAGCGTCGTCTTGCCGGAGTTTTTCACCCCGGAGACGGCAAGGATTTTTTGTTTCATAGCAGCCACACCCGCACCGGGCTGCCTGCCGGCAGCGGCGCATCCGAGGGCGGAAGCTCCGCCAGACAGTTGGTGCCCACAGAGGAGGCCAGCTGACCGGAGGAATGGCCCTTGGGCAGGGTGACGCGGCCGGCGCACAGCACCGCGCGGACGAACCGGCGGCACTTGCCGAATTTCTCAGGGGGCTTCTCCAGAGCCGCCTCCATGATCTGCATTTCCAGATCGTCGCAGCCCGCCTCCTCCAGACGCCGGAGCGCGGCCAGCTTGTCCCGTACCGTCCGGTCAAAGTCCGGATAGCGGGCGGCAGCCCGTCGGTAGGCCCGATGCAGGGCGGCCCGAAGGGCATCCATATTGCCCGCAGGGGCAAGCAGCTC